>JAZRJQ010000022.1:0-23821 GCA_045645925.1 Clostridia bacterium
GAAAAAAACAATAGATTATTACAACGACTCTGCCGAAAAATGGGCAGAAGAATGGTACGCTAACGAAAGTGTGCTACCCTACTTAAAACATTTAATGAATCTTTTACCAAAAAATCCAACCGTTATTGATTTGTGTTGTGGCGCCGGATACGAAAGCATGCGTTTAAAAAATCTTGGAGCAAATGTTATTGGACTTGATTTAAGTGATAAATCCATTGAAATTGCAAAACAAAAAAATCCTGAAATAACATTTTACGTTCAAGATATGTTACAAGATTATAGTTATGTTGGCACTGCTGATGCACTTATTTGTGTTGCAGGATTAATACACTTAGAAAACGATAAGTTATCAACAGCATTTAAAAATATGCACAACGTTTTAAAACAAAACGCCTACACATTAATTGTTGTTAGAGAAGGAAGTGGCAAGCGTGAGCAATCAAGTTTTGTAACATACAACAACGTTCAATACGATCGCAATTTTATTTGTCACACACTTCAAGAATTGAAAGCTTATAGCAATGGTTATTTTGAATTTGTTGAAGAATTAGAGCAACAAGGTGACTGGCGCTATTACATTTTTAAAAAAGTTAATTAAACAAAAAAGTTTAGCAAAACTGCTAAACTTTTTTTATTTCGCTCAATATTGCTTCGGCAACTTTTATTCCGTCAACTGCACTGCTAATAATTCCACCAGCATAGCCAGCACCTTCGCCACAAGGGTAAATCCCATTTTGGTTTGTTGCTTGCAAGTTTTCGTTTCTAACAATTGTTACCGGACTACTGCTACGGCTTTCAATTGCAACAAGCAAATTTCCATAATCTGCAAACTTATTTAACTTTTTGTTAAGCAGTGGCAATCCTTCTTTCAAACTTTCAGTAACGAATGTTGGCAAACATTTTTTAATGTCACACATTTCAACTTTTAGACTTGGCACAACTTTAAGTTTAGTTTTTTCACCAGTTAAAAATTCACCAACACTTTGAGCTGGGCAACAATAACTGCCACTAAGTTCATATGCCATTTTTTCGTACTTACGTTGAAATTCAACACCAGCAAGTGGATGGTCACTTTCAAAATCAGATGGAGTAACATTAACCAAAACTGCACTGTTTGCATTTTCTTTATCACGTTTAAAATAACTCATACCATTGGTTACAATTTCGCCATCAGCATCAGCCGAATTTACAACAACCCCGCCTGGGCACATACAAAATGTGAAAACACTTCTGCCACTTGGCAAATGCACAGCCAACTTGTAATCAGCAGGTGGAAGATATTTATTGTGTGTTCCGTACTGGCTAAAATTTATGTCACTTTGTTTTTGTTCAATTCTAACACCCATAGCAAAAGGTTTTTGTTTAAATTCTAACCCTTTACCAAAAAGCATGTTAAATGTTTTCCTTGCACTGTGTCCAATGCACAACACCAAATTATTTGTTTTAAAAATAATTTCTTCATTATTTGTTAAGTTTTTGACAATAACTTCACTTAAATTGCCATCAATGGTTTTATAATCAACAAATTGTGTGTTAAATAAAACTTTCCCACCAAGTTCAATAATTTTGTTTCTAAGATTTTTTACAACCGTTTTTAAGTTGTCAGAACCAATGTGTGGTTTATTAATATATGCAATTTCTTGTGGAGCACCAAGTTCAACAAATTCGTTAATAACCATTTTGCAATAAGCATTGTTTAAGTTTGTGTTCAACTTTCCATCACTAAAAGTCCCTGCTCCACCTTCACCAAATTGAACGTTGCACATTGGATTTATTTTCCCAGTTTCCCAAAACTTTAAAACTTCCTGTTCACGTTCTTCAACGCATTTTCCCTGTTCAACAACAATTGGATTTAATCCCATTTTGGCTAATGCTAATGCGCAAAACATACCGGCAGGACCAAACCCAACCACAATTGGGCTTAACCCTTTTTGCTCAATTTTGTTGTAAACCAAACCATTAAAATTTGGCTCAACATTTTCAAAACCTTTTACAGATTTTTTAGTGTTCAATTCAACAGCAACACTTAACACAATTTTAACATCTGGCTTACGTCTAGCATCAATTGACTTTTTTAAAGTAATAACTTTATTTATTTCAGTTTCATTAACTTTTAACAAACTTGCAATTTTTTTGTTAAGGTCTAAATTCTTGTACTCAGGTTTAAATGTTAAGTTATCTATTTTAATCATAAACTTTCACCAACAACATGTCCACTGGTCCACGCCCATTGTAAATTATATCCACCACACATTCCATCAACATCAACAATCTCTCCACAAAAATACAAACCTTTATGTTTTTTGCTTTCCAAGTTTTCATTTAATTCAGATAAGCATACTCCACCATTGTGCACTTGATTATTATTTTCAAAGCCACAAACATTAAATGTTAAGTTTTGCAAGTGTGTTGCAAAATTTTTTAAATTACTTAAATTTAATTTTTCGATTGGTGTTTGCAATTTCATATGACATCTGTTTAAAATTTCTAAGCCTAAATTTTTGTGCAACATTCCATCAAAAAATTGTTTAACTGTTAAACCCGACAAATTGTTTTTTCTTTGTTGCAACATTTCAATAAGTTGATTATATTTTAGGTTTGGAATCAAATTTAAACTTAAACTACAACTATCAAGTTCTGCCCAATTCAATTTTGCTGACAAATTAAAAATACAAATCCCACTAATTCCTTCATCTTTAAAAACAACTTCACCTTTTTCTTGTTGAACAAAATTTTTGTTAACAATTTTTATTTCACATTCAGTTCTAATACCAGAAATCAATTTTGTGTCTTGTAAAGTTTTTAAACCACATAAACTTGGCTTAAATTGTTTAAAATCTATTCCCAAATCGTTTATAACATTTTGCATGGTATTTCCACCTGTTGCAACAACAACCTTTTTTGTTTCAATTTGACCTTGTGTTGTTGAAAGCAAATACCCATTTGCAGTTTTTGTTATGTTATCAACTTTAACATTTGTAACAATTTCACATTTTGTTTGGCTCAACTTGTTTAACAACACATCTAAAACCGAACTTGAATGGTTTGACAACGGATAACACCTACCTTCTTCGTCAAAATATGTGTTAAGACCTAAACCGTTAAAAAATTTTAAAGTTTTTACATTATCAAAATTATTTAGTAGTTCTGGAAATTGATTATAGTTTTGGCTTGTTATGTTTTTGTTTGTTAAATTACATCTGCCGTTTCCACTAATCAAAATCTTTTTGCCCACTTTTAAGCCACCTTCCAAAATGGTAACATTTTTACCTTTTAATGCACAAGTTAAGGCACACATAAGTCCACTTGCACCACCACCTACTACAACAACATCTTTTACCATAACAAATCTCCTTAATTTCACAATTATTTTACTATTTTTTTTAATTTTAAAAAAGCAATTTTAACTTAAAAACATTTCAAATAAAAATTTAAAGTTATTTGTTTTATTTTATACAACAACACCTTCTTAATTTAATTACATTTGACATTTCGCACATTATAGCAATATAATTTGCGGAGTTAATATATATTTATATATTAATAATAAAAGGAGTTACAAATGTTAGAACTTAAAAACATTGTTAAACAATATGTTACTGGCGAAATAACATTAAACGCCCTAGACGATGTTAGTTTAGAATTTAGAAAAAACGAATTTGTTGCAATTTTGGGTCCAAGTGGATGCGGAAAAACCACAATGCTAAACATTATTGGCGGATTAGACCGTTACACATCAGGCGATTTAATTATTAACGGAAAATCAACAAAGGAATTTAAGGATGCCGACTGGGACACATATAGAAACCACTCAATTGGATTTGTGTTTCAAAGTTACAACTTGATTCCACACCAAACCGTTTTAGAAAATGTTGAACTTGCATTAACTTTGTCAGGCGTTTCAAAAGAAGAACGAAAAAGACGTGCAACCGAAGTTTTAACAAAAGTTGGATTAAAGGACAAGCTTAAAAGCAAACCGAACCAACTAAGTGGTGGCCAAATGCAACGTGTTGCAATTGCCAGAGCATTGGTTAACGACCCTGAAATTATTTTGGCAGACGAACCAACTGGCGCTCTTGATACTGGTTCAAGTTTGCAAGTTATGGAACTACTAAAAGAAATTTCGAAAGATAAACTTATAATAATGGTTACACACAACCCAGACCTAGCCGCACAATATGCAAGCAGAGTTGTAAAACTATTAGACGGAAAACTTACTGATGACAGCAATCCTTACGTGAAAGACACTAAAAAGAAAGAAAAGAAACTTTTAAGCGTTAGTGACGATTCAACTTTAACAAAAAAAGAACTTGAAAAGAAAAATAAGAAAAAGAAAATGTCGTTCTTTACAGCACTTAGCCTAAGTTTTAAAAACTTGTTAACAAAAAAGGCAAGAACAATTCTGGTTACAGTTGCTGGTTCAATTGGTATTATTGGAATTGCATTAATACTATCAATTTCAAGTGGATTTTCAACATACATAAACAAAACACAAGAAGATTCGCTTTCAAACTACCCAATTGAAATAACTTCAAAAAGTATAGATATGACCGATATTGCAATGTCAATGATGGCAATAATGAGTTCTAACAGTTCAAATAGTTCTAACCACGAATTTGATGCTGTTTATTCAAAAGACCAACTTTCAAGCATTATGAACACCGTTGGTTCAAGTTTAAAAACAAACAACCTAAACGCTTTTTATAATCATTTGGAAGATAATCGTGAAGAATTGAACAAATATGTTACTGCAATCAAATATTCTTATAATTTAGACTTGGAATTTTACACTCAAAACAATGCATCAGTAGAACCAAAGAGTTCTGCTTTATACAACATGATTATTAAATATGCTGAATTAAAATTAGAACAAGAAACAAAAATTGATATATCAAAACTATTAAACGGCAATTATAAATTTACTTCAACCACAGAATCAAACTACATTTATCTTGAACAATATCCACTTTTAGCAAATTTTATTACCGAACTTAAACAAAATGGTGAAAGAGAATGTACTGCTGTTGAATTTACAACCATAATAACCATAATCTTAGGTTTGCCTGTTTCAAGTTTTAATAACATGAATTTTGGTATTTTTAACGAAATGATTGATAACGAACAACTTGTAAAATCACAATACAAATTGCTTGGAGAAGGTAGCAAATTTATTGAAAACGACAATGAAGCAATTTTGGTTTTGGACAAAAACAACGAACTTGACGATTATGTTTTATATTCATTAGGTTTAATTACCGATGAACAAATGGAACAATCATTAACAAAAATTGTTAATGGCGAAAAAACACAAACAAAAATTGACTATTCTTCAATTTTGGGTAAAGAATATAAAGTTTTAGAAGATAGAGATTATTACGAACACTCCAAAAAAGCAGATGCTTTGGCAAAAACTCCAAACACTTTAAAAATTGTTGGTATTGTTAGATTGAACGAAAACACCAGTTCTGGTTCTTTAAAAACAGGATTAACATATTCAAAGCAATTCACAACAAAAATGATGAATTATCATAATGAAATTTCAACGTTAGAAAAAATATCGCTAGACAACCCTAGCAGTATTCAAATTTATTGTTCTACTTTTGAAGCAAAAGATAATATTCAAGAATTTATTAATAACTACAACAACACTGCAACAAAAGAAAATCAAATTAAATATACTGATTATATTGGAATTATAATGAGTGCAATTTCAACAATTATTAATGCAATAACCTACGTTTTAATAGCATTTGTTGGAGTATCACTAGTTGTTAGTTCAATAATGATTGGAATTATAACATACATTTCAGTAATTGAAAGAACAAAAGAAATTGGTGTTCTTCGTAGTGTTGGTGCATCAAAACGTGATGTTAAACGTGTGTTTACAGCCGAAAGTTTTATTATTGGACTTTCAAGTGGTGTGTTTGGCGTGGTATTTGCCGCCCTATTAAACATTCCAATCAACTTAATTTTAAAAGCATTTACTGGTTTAACCGGAATTGCAGCATTGCCAATTATTGGTGCAATAATTCTGGTTTTAATAAGCATAAGTTTAACCTTTATTGCTGGATTAATACCTGCAAACGTTGCAGCTAAAAAAGACCCAGTTAAAGCACTTAGAACAGAATAACAAAAACAAAAAAAGTGAACAAATATGTTCACTTTTTTGTTTGTTTAAATTTCAAATTCAAAATATAGTTGGCATAAAGTTTTGTTTTCGCTTTTTACTTCATCGGTAATTCTGCCACCCATTTTTGAATAAAACTTCTTAGCCTTTTCGTTATAAGCATTGCAACATAAAAACATAAATTTTGATTTATTTTTTAACTGTTTCATAACAAAATTTAACACTTTTGAACCAATACCTTTATGTTGAAATTCTTTTAAAATATACAATGAATTAACACAAGGAATATTAACATACTTATCAATTGGTGTGTGGCGTGCCTTACCATAGTTAAAGTAGCCAACTTGCCTGCCCTTGTAAGTTATAACATACAAATTTTCATGCAAACTGTTAATTTGGTTTACAAATTTGTGAGCATGATTTTCAAAATTAAAATTCTTAATATCTTCATCAGCATAAATATTTTTATATGTTTGCTCCCAACAAGTCTTCTTAATTCTAGCCAAGTTAAAAGCATCTTGCTCTTTTGCTTTTATAAATTCAACCATTTATTTTACTCCTTATAACAAAATGTTATTTTTCACCACTAATAACACAAACTGCCGTGGTTTGATAATCACACACCAAAGCTTTATTTAAAAACAATACTTTTCTTTTTTCATACTTTTTGTTAATGTTATTCAAACAATCAGCCAAATCTTTTTCTTTTGTAGGCTCTTTGGAATGGCTTATAACAAACTTTGCATCAGCCACAAGCATTTGTTTGCTGGTTTCAATTTGAAACAACCCAAATTCAACCTCATTAAAATAGTTGTCTGGACAATAACACAACAAGTTTTTAAAATCCACATTAATATTTTTAAAACCAAATTCGTGCAAACCTTTCAATTTGTGTTCTGGTGTTGGCGAATATTTACCCAAATCTGCCGGCTGTTCAATTTCAACATTAAAATATTTAAAAATTTCTTCATCTAAATATTCAAATTCAGAACGTGTTTGTTGTTTTGCTTCAACTGTCATAATAACAACCTTACCACCTGGTCTTAAAACACGTTTTTGTTCAGTAATAAAATCGCTAAAAGGCAAGTGTTCAACAACTGTGTAAGAATAAATCAAATCAAAACTATCATCTTCAAACGGTAAATTTTTAATATCGGCAACTTGGTAGTTGATGTTTAAGCCTTTTTGCTTCGCACTATTTTTTGCAAATTCAATGTGCCCACAATCTAAGTCAACACCATATGCTTCAACATCAAAATTTTGTTTAATCATTTCTAAAAAGTGGCCACTACCACAGCCAACTTCCAAAATTTTCATGCCATTTTTAACACCTAAATTATCAAACCAGAATTGTTTTGTTTTATTGTTAAAACGCAATTTTCTGGAATAATCTAAAAGTTCGGTAGACTGAATATCTTTCGACCAAGAAAAAATTTTATTCATTCAAAGCGCTCCTTAATTTTTTATAGAATAACACACTTTACATTGTTTAACCAAATTTATTTAAAGTTTTATAACTAATGTGTTATAATTAAAGCATGAGAAAATACGATTCAATTGAAAAAAGATTAGAATATCACGAACTAATAATGGTTAACGATAATTTAACCAACACACCAAATTACGACCTGCCACAAGGGTATAGGTTTGAATTTTTTAACAATAACATTAAAGATTGGGTAACAATACACCTAAATTCAGAAGAATTTACTTGTGTTGAGCATGCCGAAAGCGTGTTTAACGATTTTTACAAAGATTTTTTAAGTGAATTGCCTACCAGATGTTTTTTTATTGTTGACGAACAAACAAACCAAAAAGTGGCAACTGCAACCATTAGCCCAACCAATGAATTTGGTTACGACTGCAAAATTGATTGGCTTGCCATATCTAAAAACCACCAAGGAAAAGGCTTGGCAAAACCACTTTTAAGTTATACTTTAAAAGTGGCACAAAAGTTGGGTTACAATCGCATTATGTTGTACACCCAAACACACACCTGGCTTGCTGTTAAACTTTACTTGAACTTTGGGTTTGAGCCATTTAATATTCTTGAAAACATAACCGGTTGGAGAATTGTTAAAACTTTAACAAACCACCCTAAACTTGACCACATAAAAGCATTGCCAGAAAGCAAAATGTTCCATGACGTTAGTGTTAACATTATCAACAAACTAAAAGTTATGTTTGAGCAAAAACCTTTCACTTACGAAATTTGGTTCAAAAACGGACGTAACGACGTTTACGTTAACGATGGAAACATGCATTACGAATATAAGTTTTATAGAAATGGCAAAAAATTAAAACTAGTTGGTAAAGGAACAAAACGAATAAGTTATTAAAAAAAACCTTGCTTAAAAAAGTAAGGTTTTTTATTATTAATTCTTTTGATTATTAATTTTTACAACTGCTGAACGAATTGTGTTTTCAACGCCTGAATGAACTGCACCAAAAACAATAATGCAATCACGCAAATACAACAAATCTTCATATAAATCATCTTCACTTTTAGGGTCAACATCTTTTTGGTCGAACACCATAACACCTGTTAACATTCTGCCAATTGAATTTAAATCTTTTCTGTGTTTTATTGCCAAGTGACTGATAACAGCATTTGCTTGGTCGTAAGAAAAATCGTTAAGTGTTTCATCAATTAACAAAATATCTCTAACATAAGCAACAGCGCTTCTTAAATGAATTATTCTTTGTAAGTATGTGTCAATAATGTCCATTTTTATCTCCCCTTCGTCAAAATTAATATAACACAAAATAAAACAATTATCAAATTTATTAATTAACAATTAATTTAATTAAATAATATCATAAAATAAGGGGTGTTTGGAGGCAATATGTGTAATAGTGGATGTGGTTGTGGCTGTAACAACTGCTGTTCAAACTTT
Organism: Clostridia bacterium; assembly: GCA_045645925.1. GTDB lineage: Bacteria > Bacillota > Clostridia > Christensenellales > UBA1242 > UBA6345. Next base: position 9,025 of record JAZRJQ010000022.1, read on the forward strand.
TTCAACAACAACTGTTGTTGCAGATGCAGAAACAATTGTGGTTGCAACAACGGTTTTCTTTTTAATTAACAAATCAAGCAAAAGGCCTATTTTAATAGGCTTTTTTGTTTTTCACAATCAAAAAAAATTGCATCTTGAAGTTTTTGTAAAAGCATGGTATACTTATTATGTTAGAATTTTTTAAGGAGTTTAAATTATGAATAATTTTGACATTAACTCTGCTTTAAAAAAGAAATACAGCGAACTAAGTAAAGAAGAACAACAATATGTATATTCAACCTACATGCGTTACTTGGTTAGAAAAGAAGTAGCCGAACAAAACAATGTTTTAAGCACTTACTTTTCAAATGGTTCAAGTAACGGAAAAGTTATTTCTCAATACTTTAACTATTTTAACAGTTCATTTGCGAACTGTAACTTAATTAGCCAACTTAACTACGACGAAGTTAACACCGATTACTTACTTGACATTTCTGACGAAAGTTTTAACAGATTAATTACAAACGCTGGAAGTTTCAGCCGTCAAGTTGCATTAATTTGTTACAGCCGTCGTAACCACGAAAGAATTCCTAATCGTGTTACATACGAAGCACTTGTTGCTTATGCCGATATGCAATACAGAACAATTCAAAACATTGAATCAGGTAAATTTAGAAGTTTATACGATGCAATGACCGATGCTGCAAAAATTACCAGATACGAATTTGAAAAGAAATTTGGTCATAGAATTAACGACACACGTGCTTTAAGCGAATGCAAAGACTATAAACGTCCTGGTAAAAAAACAGCAACCGTTTGGAACAATATGAACGAACATTTTGGTGAACGCATTGAAAGAATGGAAGGCGAACAATCATTAGAGTTTTTGCTAAAACATTTTGCTCCAACCCTTAAAATGAAAACCGAACTTGAAGCAAATGCTGAATCTAGCAGACGCAAAGCAAAAAGCAGCATGAAATCAAGATTTGAAACAATCCTTGATGCAATGCACATTAAAGAAGGTGACCAACTAACATTTGACGCTTATGCAAATCTTGCCGACTACGACGAAATTAAAAGCCCAACATATGTTGAAGGTGAAATTAGCGATGCAGTAAAAGATGTTGCACGTCGTTACCTAGTTAGTCAAAAACTTGATGTTACACCATCTTCACAAAGCCAAAAAGAAATTAAATAACAAAAAAACAAGGTAAACACTTACCTTGTTTTTTTGTTTTAAATCCGTTTATTTTAAATCCGTTTTTAACATAAACCAAGCAGAACCATTACTTCTTGGAACTTCAATTGAATCAATTTTTTGAACATCTTTAACCCAAATTAATGTTCCAAACTTTTTATTTTTTGTTGATTGCCAATCTTCAACATTATCTGTTCCAATAAGCTTACCGTACTTAACTCTAATTTCTTCAACAACATTAGGTGTTAGTTCAAAAAATTCAGCACGCTCAACCCTGCACTTTGCTCCAACCGGCTTTCCTGTTTGTTTTAAATAAATCACATCACCAACACAAACTTTTTTGTATGGCGCAATTTTATTAAAACTAAACCTAGATTCAATTGGTTTTGTGCCGTTTAAAATCATATTGTAATACTTGGGTTTTAAAATCGCTAAATGAAACATTAATTTTCTTCCTTGTTTGCACGTTTGTTTGTGTTAATACTATTTCTAAACACAACATATTTGCTATATAAAAATTCCAAAACAAAATTTAAAAGCATTGTTAAAGCAAACACCAAAAATTCGTTCCAACCAGCGTTAGTTAATGCTTGACCACCAAACACACTTACTGGTGTGAACACTGCATAAAATCCCAACACTTTTAACATTGCAATTGGAACATTATTTGCACTTTTAAAAGTAAATTCACGGTTTAACGTAAAATTCCAAACAACTGACAACACAAGTGAAATTAAATACGACCAGCCATATTCATTTTCTGGGTCATGGAACACAAACAAACTTAAAAGAGTAAAAGCCAATGTTTGAATAACACCAGCCGAAATAGAAAATAACGTAAACTTAATTGATTGAATTAAACTTTCTTTTTTGTTACTTACTGGTTTTGTTTGTTCGTCAATTTTATTATTGTTTTGTTCAACAATTTCCATATTTTCATTTTTAGTTTCTTTTCCCATAAAACACTCCTTGTTCACAAAAAAGTTTAACACATTTTAGCCGACAAGCAAAAAGATTAAAACAAATTTAGTTGGCAGTTAATAAAAATTAATATACAATTTAGATATGATTACAAAAAATATGGAATTAGAAGTTTCAATAATTGACCTTGGCATTAATGGCGAAGGAATTGCAAAGCACGAAGGTGCTGTTATTTTTGTGCCTTTTGCATTAAAAGATGAGGTTGTTAAAATTCATATTATTTATGCAAAATCAAAATTTTATGTTGGTAAAATTATTGAAATAATTAAACCTTCAAAATTTAGAGTTAAACCACTTTGCCCACACTTTTCAAAATGTGGTGGGTGCGATTTGCAACACATGCAATACAACGAAACTTTAAACTTTAAAACACATTTGGTTTTGAACACTTTAAAAAATATTGGAAAACTTGACGTTGACAAAAAAGTTTTACCATGTGTTTCAGCTAACGATTATTATTACAGAAACAAATTTTCTTTTCCTATTGGATTTAACGAAGTTGGTTTTGTGGGAATGTATAAAGAAAATTCACACAACATAATAAAAATTGAAAACTGCTATATTCAACAACCATGGGCACAAGATGTCATAACAATATTTAATCAGTTTTTAAAACTTAACTTTAACACTGTTTATAACGAACAAACAAAAGAAGGATTAATTAAACATTTGGTTTGCCGAATGGAACAAAATCACCTACTTGTTTGCGTTGTTGTTAATGGTAAAAAACTAAACGAACACCAAAAACTTGTTGAAATGCTAAACACAAAATTCGAAAGTTTTAGTTTAATGATTAACATAAACGAGTTGAAAAACAATGTGATATTGTCAAATAACTATAAGTTCTTGTACGGGAACCCACAAATCACAATAAATCAAGATGGATTAACTTACGATGTTAGCCTTAACAGTTTTATGCAAGTTAACACACAAATTGCAAATTTAATTTACGCAAAAGTTAAACAACATGTTAAAAATGAAGTTGTTGTTAATGCTTTTAGTGGTGCTGGTTTTTTAAGTGGACTTATTGCACAAAGTGCAAGCCATGTTTACGGAATTGAAATTGTTGAAAGTTCTCACAACGATGCTGAAAAACTAAAACTTACCAACAACATTAAAAACTTAACAAACATTTTGGGTGATGTTAACATTGAACTACCAAAACTAAAAGACTTCAAATTTATTGTTTTAGACCCGCCAAGGAAAGGTTGTGGCAAACAAATTATGGAAACAATTTTAAATGTTATGCCTGAAAATATTTTATATATTTCTTGTAACCCAGCCACCCTTGCACGTGACCTATCTTACTTAAACAACAACTACAACATTGAGTTTGTTCAACCATACGATATGTTCCCTCAAACCAGACACGTTGAAACTTTGGTTCACCTAAAAAGAAAAAAGGAATTATAACAATGAAAACGATAACCATTTGTGGTAGTTTAAAATATAAAAATAAAATGTTAGAAATTGCCGAACAACTATCCTTACAAGGTAACTGTGTAATTTTACCAAACTTCCCTATTCGAAATGATATAACTTCTTACACAAAAGAAGAGGTTGAAATTTTTGGAAACATGCACAAACACAAAATCAAACTTTCAGACGCTATTTATGTTGTTGATGTTGATGGTTACATTGGCAATGCAACAAAATCTGAAATTGAACTAGCAACAAAATTAAACAAAGAAATTATATATTATACAAACACAAAAAACTAAAAGGAGTTATAGTGAGATATGAAAAATGATTTGGAAATTTTTACTGACAACATTCAACCCGAAGCCGTCAATCAAATATATTCATTAATCACCCAAGCCCCTTTTGAAAATGAAAAAATTAGAATTATGCCTGATGTTCATTACGGCATGGGTTGTGTGGTTGGTTTCACTTCAACCTACTCTAACAAAATTGTTCCAAATGTTTTGGGTGTTGATTTGGGTTGCGGAATGCTAACTGTTGAACTTGGCAATGCTGAAATCAACCTACCCGAACTTGATAATTTTATTAAAAAAGCAGTTTCAATTAATGGTTCAAAAAAGAAAAGTTCAGTTGTTGACGAAATTGCAAAAAAACTTCGTTGTTATAAAAAACTTGAAAATTTATCAAAAGCCTACGAAACTTTTGGTACACTTGGTGGTGGCAACCACTTCATTGAAATTGACACCGACGAAAATAATAACAAATATTTAATTATTCACAGTGGTTCACGTGGGCTTGGATTATTAGTTGCAAAATATTATCAGCAACTTGCTGTTAATGATTGCAAAAATGCAGGTGCATTAGAAAAAGAAAGGATTACAGAAGAACTAAACAAAAAGGGGCAACCAGACAAAATTGCACAAGCCATTGCTGAAATTAATGCAAAGTATGCACACAAAACAAAAACGCCTGCTGATTTTTGTTATCTTGAAGGCAAACTTATGGAAGATTACTTGTTTGACATTAAGTTATGCCAACAATTTGCAAGTTTAAGCAGAAAGAAAATGGCAGATGAAATAACAAACTTTTTAAAAATTAGACAAACAACAAGTTTTGAAACCGTGCACAACTTTATTGATGCCGACAACATTATTAGAAAAGGTGCAATTCCTGCACACTTAGGTCAACGTGTGTTAATTCCTATGAATATGCGTGATGGTTGCATTATTGCAATTGGCAAAGGCAACGAAAACTGGAATTATTCTGCCCCACATGGTGCTGGCAGACTTTGCAAGCGTAGCGAAGCAAAAGAATTTTTCACTTTGGAAGAATATAAAAAAGAAATGAACGGAATTTTTACAACTTCGGTTAGCGATTCCACCTTAGATGAATCTCCAATGGTTTACAAACCAATGGAAGAAATTATGAAATACATTGAACCGACTGTAACAATTGAAAAAGTTATAAAACCAATTTATAACTTTAAATGTTCCGAAAAATAAATTTAATTAAAACAAAAAAAAATGAGTAAATTTGAATTACTCATTTTTTTAAAGTTTCAATGTTTTAAATTAGAAATTTTTTAATTCGTCACTAACCATTTTCATATCAACACGGCTTCCGTATGTGCTTTTAAAATGACGCATAACACCAGGGATTGATCTGTCTGGCAATGTTAAAATGATTTCATGTATTTCTTCTGCTGTTAACATTTTTGGCAAATAGCCTTCAATTGCAGAACGTTGTGTTTGAATTTTTTCTGCTTCTGACAAGTTACCAACTTTTTCGTAGTTGCTAGCTTCTTCATCCAATTCTTTAATTGTTTTTTGGATAATTCTAATCATGTCGTCGTCGCCAACTTCTTTCTTTAATAGTCTAGCTTCGATTTGAGCTTGCATATATTTGTTGATAACAACAGAATAAATGTTTCTTAAATTTTGATTTCTGCTTTTCATGGCAGCTGTGTTTGCTTCTTTAATTTCATCAATAATCATAGTTTTATACTTCCTTTTTAGTTTTTATTAGTTTTAAATATTTTTTTGGCCTACGTAAGTAATAATCCATTAAATTTTCCAAAGACATATGACGTTCACCACGTTCAACTTCTTTAACCATATCGTAAACACGTTTGTTGGTTGGCAAAAACATTCCTGTTTTTGTTCCAAGTTTCACAAAATATCCGTTCAGATATTCAATTTCGCTTGCTACATTGTTTTCAATTGAACGCATGCAACTTGAAACACATTTACCATTTTGTTTGCGTAAACGTCTTAGCATTTTGAACCTATACAAAAATGCGTTTAGTCCCTTTTTAGTAAACTCATAGTAATTTAATGCACCATAATTTTTAACTTCAACATTTAATTTTTGTGCCATTTTCATGGTTTCAAAAATAATATTTGTAAAAATTCGATTAGTGGTTGGAATCAACATACTTTTGCCCAGATTAACACCTGTTAGTGCTCCAACACTTGAAATACAAGAATTAATAATTGTTCTTGACCAAATGTCACCAATAATATTATACGAAATATCAGTTGGTGCAACGTTACTTAAAATGCGTTGCAGTGCTTCCAAATATGTAACACTTGTGTCACCAAAACAGCCAATAAGCATATGTCCTGGTTTTGTTACCTGCATTGTTGCCTTACCCAGCCTTGTTGCACTCCAGTTAATAATCAACCCAAAAAGTTTGTCAGCACCAACAACTTTTAGCATTTCTTCAACGTTCATAACGTTTTGACTACTAACAATAACTCCATTTTCGGTTAGGTGTGGCAAGCATTGTTTTGCAACGCTTGGTGCATCGTATGCACGAGTTAAAACAAAGATAATATCTTTTTTTGATGTAAAACTTTTAACACCGTTAACAGATTTTACTAAAATATGTCTATGCCCAAACTCACCAACAAGTTCAATGCCCGTATATTCATCTAAAACTAGGTCAGAGTTATAACGTTTAGCAACTTCAACATCGTATCCTTTTTGTGAAAGCAGTGCCGAAATAACACCACCAACGGCACCAGCACCAACAACTCCAATTTTTAATTTATCCATTAAAACTCCCTTAAATTTGATTATTTAAAACATATTGTTTTAATTAACCATCTAATTTAATTATAACCAATGTAAACCAAGCCTGTCAAACAACCTAAGAAAAAAAAGAACGATTACTCGTTCTCTTTTTTCATAACTTCATCATAAATTTTGTTTGAAATTTCGTCGATTGACAACAGTTCGCCATCTTTAACACAATCTATAACAATCCAACCATATTTTTTTGCAACATATTTACCTGCGTTATATGCGTTTTGCAAATGATTAGCATCGCTTTCGTGAATATCTTTTGAGTTACCCGTTTTTAAACTTTCTCTGGCATTAGCAAGTTTTTTGCTAACTTCAACTGGAACATCTAAAAATATAACTAAATCCGGCCTTGGCAACTTTAATGTTTCAAATTCAAATTTGTCAACATAAGCCAAAAAATCATCAAGCTCTTCTTTGCTTTTTGCAAATGCTGCTTGGTGCAACATTGTGCTTTGAACATAACGATCAAACACAATGCTTCCACCATTTTTAATATGGTCCTTATATTGTTGCATTGTTAACAACCTGTCAACTGCATAAAGCGAATTTGATTGATAACAGTCAAAACAACCAGCGTTACCAAAATCACCGTTCAAGTACATCTTAACTGGCATGCTTGAACCTGAATCATAATTAGGAAAAGCTTGTAGCACGCAGTTAACACCATTTTCTAATAATCTATTTTTTAATAGTTGTGTTTGAGTTTTCTTTCCACTTCCATCAGTACCTTCAATAACAATCAACTTATTTTTCATACACAAAACCCCTTTAACCTTTGTTTATAATTTTTTCCATTTCTTCAATTGCATTTTTAAGTTCGCCAAACGCAATATTGTATGGCTCATCAGTTGTTAAATCAACTCCGGCACGTTTTAAAATGTTTGTTGAATAATCACTTCCACCACTTGATAACATTTTAAAATATCTATTCAAATCTTCTTCTGTTCCATTTAAAACTTTGTTTGCAAGTGCAATTGCAGAAATTAAACCACTAGCATATTTGTAAACGTAAAAGCTTCTGTAAAAATGTGGAACAATACTCCAATGATAACTTTTAAAATCATCTTGACTAACGCCTTTAAAATATTCAGCATTAAGGTCAGCATATTTTTGATTTAAAGCTTCTTTGCTAATTGGCAAATTTTTTGCAACCAAATTGTGAGCATATTGTTCAAACTCAGAATATTGCATTTGAGAGAAAACAGTTGAAATAATAAGTTTAATATACTTATCTAGGTAATACAATTTTTCATCATCTGTTTCAGCATTTTTTAAGAAATGTTTTGTTAACAAAACTTCATTAAATGTGCTTGCAATTTCTGCCAAGAAAATTGAATAAGAATAAGTTTCGTATGGTTGATGTTCTTGTGCAAAATATGTGTGCATTGCATGGCCTAATTCATGAGCCAATGTAAACACATCATCAATAACACCAACAAAGTTTAACAGTATTATTGGTGTAAAACCATAACCATCGGTTTGATAACCACCACTAATTTTATCTTTTGTTGGATATACATCAATCCAACGTTCTTTATATGCCTTATTTAAAAGCATGTTATATTTTAATCCCAAAGGTTTTAAAGCATCAACAACAATTGATTGTGCTTCTTCATATGTATACTTTTTGTCAGGAACCTTACACATGCTGACACCTAGGTCATAGAAAGTTAAATTATCATAGCCTAATGCTTTTTTGCGTAAGTTATAATATTTTTCTAACATTGGCAAATTTTTACGTGTTTCACTCAACAATTTGTTGTACAATTTTGGGCTTATGTTGCTACCATACAATGCACTTTCAAATGTGTTTTTATGATGTCTGGCAGTGCTAAAAAAGTAATCGCTTTTTAAATTTGCTTGGTAGTTTACAAAAATTGTGTTGTTAAATTCTTTAAACTTACCATAAAAATTTTTGTATGCACTTTCACGTAAAACTCTGTCTTTACTTTTTAACAATAATGAATAGTTCGCATTTGTTAATTCATGCTTTTCACCACTTGAATCAACAGCATCAGCAAACTTAAAATCAACGTCAGTTAAACTATCAAACACATCGCCAGAGTCACCTGCAAAGTTTTGAACACCACTTAAAAGTTTTTCTTCTTTTTCACTTAACACATGTTTTTTATCGCGCATTAAGTTTTTAAACATAAACCTATAATTTTTTAGTCTTGGTTCTTTTAACAAACTTTTTAAATAGTCTTCACTATAACCAAGAAGTTCAGGGTCAACAAAACTTTCTTCGGTTTGAATTTTTGTTAGCACCGACATTAATTGACCAACCATTTCGTTATAGGTTTTACTACTAAGTTCGGTGTTTAAATTATTGGAAGCATACATATAAAGTCTGGTTAACAACAAATCACATTGTTTGCTTTGTTCAAACATTTCAATTAACACATCAACATTGTTTAACTTCCCTTTAAATTTTTGAAATGAACCAACATACTTTTTTAGTTTTTTATAATCTTTATACCATTCGTTATCAGTTTTATAAAATTTTGTTAAGTCCCATTTGTATTTTACGTCAACTTCACTTCTTTCCATTGTGTCCCCTTAAACATAAAATTTTTTGCTCAATTCAGTTTTTAATGCTTTTCCACTAAACAACATAATTCCAATCAAGCAAATTCCTTCGGTTGCAATTGCTATAATGTTCAACAAATTAAAGGTTGCCAAATTTAAAATTAAAATTATTGCAGTTATAATAACAAACATGCAAATCATTATAAAAAATGACATTACACCTTTGTGTCCCTTTAAAGCTTGCGCCAAAATAAACAACACCACCGAAATTAAAATTGCTATTGACGGAATAACATAATCAACCATCCATTTGCTTTCAGCTGAAACCCACTCACAAACAAATAACAAACCAATAATTGTTCCAACTTGCAAAATAAGTTTTTCCAATATGCTTCTTGAACTTAAAATTGTGTGTCCAATTAAAACCCAACAATAAAAAATTGCAATAACAACCAACAAACTCCAAAGTGGAAATGGTTTTGTTAACAAGTTTATAAGTAAACTTGCAGAAATAATAATTATTGAAAGGAATAAGAATATTTTTACTAAAATTTCTTTATGTTTGTTTACAACTTTTTCAACTTTTGGTTTAAACAAATCTTTTGAAGGTTTGCCTTCGGCTTCAACCAATTCCCCAAAACACAACGGACAAGTGTTATGTTCGGTGTTAACGTTAACTTTACATTGTTCACATTTTTTCATATCACTTCTCCCAATAGTTACTTGATAGTTCAACTTCAACGCCTTGGTCGGTTAACAATTTAAAGAATTGTTTTTCCAACCCTGTTTCAATAATTCGACGTGAAAAACTTAAATTTAATTTATCTTTATAAGAACAAACACCAAAGTTTTTAACAATATTGTAACTAGCACCCAAATCAAAATGTACGTTTTCAATATATTTTTCCATTGATTTTGGGAATTTGATTACACCTAAATTACTCAAACTAATTGTTTGTATGCTATCACCCAACATTGCATAACCTATACGCATTGCAATATTTTTGATAAACAACGGTGTTAAGCGCATAAACAAATTGCGTTCCATTTTAACATTTGAATTGCTAACACCAATCAAATAATCTTTATCAACTTTTTCTTTCATTTGTTTGTCAAAGTCGTAAATTATTTCTTCCAAAGTTATGTCTGGCTTTAAAAAACTTTCCAGTCTTAAATAACATGCAAAATTTCTGGTTGTTGGGTCATTGAAAAGTTTGCGCATGTTTACAGGAATAAACAGTTTAACTGGTTTTTTGATTGGATTATCTGGGCTATACGCATCCAAAAACAACGCATAAGTAAACAACGCACTTAAATATGTTGTAATAGTTACATTGTATTTTTTTGCTAACGCCTTAACCTTTTCAACACTAACAACACCATTAATAACACCCACACCATAATCAAAGTGTGTGCCTTCAATGTGGTAAGCCTTGTTTTCCTTAGGTGCTTTCGATTTGTTTTTATCGTAATATGTTAGAAAATTATCGTTAACTTCACCATTTACACTTGGTGCATCGGGCATCATAACAATTCCTTCACTACCAACTTTTTTACCAGTTAGTTTTAGGTATTGATAAACAATAGTTTTTAAAAATTCCATTGCACCAGTGCCATCTGTTAAACTATGAAACATTGTTAAATTAATTTTGTTTTTATAGTATGCCAAATCAAACAAATAGCCATTTTTGCGTTTTAGCATGCCAAAATCAAACAAATGCGAATCAAGTTCCTTAACTTCGTATGGTTTATTGTTTTCTTCTAAATAGTACCAAAACAAGCCCTTTCTAAGCCTTACCTTGTAACCAGGAAAGCGTGGAAGAACCATATCGATTGTTTCTTGCAAAATTGCTTGGTTGATTTCCTCAACCAATTCAATACCAACACTAAACATGTTAGGTCGGTTTTTGTTTGCAGTGCATGGAAATATTTTTGCAGCATTATCTAATAAGTACCAATTTTTCTTTTTCATATTTACATCCATTTTTATTTTTCTACAACTATTTTAACATTTTTAAATTCATTTTAATAATAATATTAACATATAAAATAACAAATTTTTATTAATTAGGTATTTTAAACAAAAAACAGCAAAGTTTTGCTTTGCTGTTTTGTTTGTTATGCTTTATATGATTTTACAATTTTATCCCATTCTTCCAAGTTTGTTTCGGTGTTAACAGGAACATTATCAACAAATTGTTTAACAACATTTTTGCCTGTTTTTAAACTTGCCAAGTATGTATGCAATCCATCAACAATGTAAACTTGATTTTCATGTAATGTTACTTTAATTGGTTTTAACATTTTGCCTTTTTCAAGCTTTTCAGCCAACTTATCAATTTTCTTAGCACTAATTTTTGTGTAATCTTCTGTTGGTAAAAGTTTAGCTTGACCCAAACCAATTTCTGCAATTTTCATCATTTTGTCAAGGGTGTTTAGGTAAACATCGTTTCTAATAACATAATGATAGTTTGGAATTTGTGATTGTTCTTTTTTGTAAAGTTTTAATCTACCTTTAATTTTTTCAGGTTTTTCACCACGATTAACAAGTCTGTCTTTTAAAACTTTTTTACTTTCAGTTAAGAACACAGCCATAATTTCCATTTGTTCACCAAGTTCTTCTTCAATATTCTTGTAACCCATAACAGAAATATCTTTTAAAACAACATTTGCTTCCTTTAAACCATCTAGGAACAACTTACGGCTTGTGCCATAATAGTTATCGTTGAAAATATCGTATTCAAAAATTTCGTTTGTTTTAATTTTTTCTTCAAATTCTTCTTTTGTAATGTATTGATATTGGTTTGGAGTATCAACATCTCTACGTTCTCTGGTTGTATATGATGAAATAAATTTATAACCATCTTTACTCAACATTCCTTGAATAACGGTGTTTTTACCAGCACCACCTGTTCCAGAAATTAGCAATACTATACCTTTTGATTTCATATATCCTCCAAGAATTTTACAATTCTAAAAAATTTACAAATTTACTTTTATAGTATACTAATAAATTGTTCTTTTTACAACCAAATTAACCCCATTTACATTTTTTAACACATTAAGCATAATAAGAATTTTCTCTGCTTCGCTCCCACTCTTCATTTTGCTTATCAAAATCAATTTCATACTTCTTTAAAGTTTCTTTAACATACAATTTATAATCATCGGCAAACTCACTTATTTTATTGTTTGTTAAACTTTCTTTGTGTTTATTTAATTTTGCCCTGTTAAAATCTATTAATTTGGTTTTGTTTTGAATGTCGGAATTTGTAAAGGTTTTGTGTTGTTCCAAATTTTGATGAGCATTGTGTAACCTACTTACAAGTTCTTTTTCACTTAACTTTTTTGCTTGCTCCAAAGTTAAGTTTGGTTCAAATTTTGTTACAGCTTCCATAAGCGACAATTTGTTAACGCTAACACCCAACTTTTTTGCTTCTTTAAATTGTTTTAGGTCTTTCTGATTTTCCACTATAACACTGTGTATTGCATTTTTTCTAAAATATTCACTAACTTCTTTATACACATTTGTTTCAAGTGCCTGAGTAAGGCCTGCAACCACCGTAAGTTTTACAGCATTATCTTTTCGCTCAACATCAATATAGTTTGCCTGCACACACAAATCAACAAATTTTTTTGTTGCTTTTTCAATTTTTAAACCAATAAAATCTTCCCCTACCAAAAGTTGTTTTGCTTCATCGTTTAAAGCATAAACCGATGTAACATTATTTTTTGTGTCGCTTATAAATTCAACCTTTGGATTAACTTCAATTTTAACATAGTTATAGTCCAAATTTTCAGCACCTGTAAAACCTAAAAACAACGAAAAACCCACAAAAACACTTACAGCAAACATCACCCATAAAAATTGTTTAAACTTAATCATTTTTAACTCCTTTAACACTTAAAATTAGTTTGCTAAATTTGCAAAAATTTATGTAAAAACAATCTTTATTACACATTAATATTTCAGCACAATAAAAAAACACCTTATCAAAAACGATAAAGTGTTTTTTTTGTTTTAACGATTTATAACATATTTTGTAATTAATGGAATTGCCACAAACACAAATAGTAAAATTATACCAATAATCAAAATTAACATAATTGTGTCAGGCACATAAGGATTAATTGATTGTGAAACTTGTTTGGTTACAACTTCGCTTTCAAAACTGCTATTGGCACCCAATTCACCAATAACAACCTTAAACGAAACACTATATTGTCCTCCATTATCAAGTTTTACTTCACTTCCTTTAACCCAATCAACTTCATTAAAAGAATAGTAAATGTCACCTTCTGAATCTGGGTTTGTTGCTTTTAATGTTCCAACACCTGTAAATTTATCACGATTATCAACTTCTTCACCTTTAACAACAAATTTAACAATTGGTGCTGTTGGCACAACTTTAATGCCGTCATGTTGTTTAAACGCACCCAAATATGCGTCGGATTCAACATGCATGCTTTCATCATTTGTTGAATCAACATATTCAACTTTGTATTCACCAACTGGCAAACCATATTCAGTTATTGCATTTGATCCGTTTAGAATTTCTAAAACTGGTTGCACATTTTCGTAACGTTTAGAAATTACAACTTTTAAGTTAGGATATTTTGTGCTGTTATAAAATTTAATCTTATTACTTTTTGAAAATACAGGTGTAATTTTATCTTCGTTTGCATCGTATGTTTTATAATTTAATCCATAGCCTTGAAGTCCAAGTTCAAGCTTAATTTTGCCACCAACACTATTTCCTTCTGTGTAAAGTGTGTCAGCATCTAAAATATTATTATTAAACAATTCAACATATAAATCAGTGTTATAAATAACCCTTGGCATTATAACATCGTTAATACTTGTAAACTTGTTAAAACTTAAATAAACTTCGCCAACATTAATAAAACTAATGTCAATTGCGCTTAAATAGTTTTTGTTTAAGTTTAATTTTTTCAAATTCAACAAACTTGTTGGCAATGTTAAACTGCTTAAATTGTTATCATATAAAATCAACTCTTCCAAACTACGCAAATTTTTGATATCGTCTGGGTCAATGCTTGAAATTTGGTTACGGCTTAAATTTAAAACTTTAATGTTTTCCAAGTTTAAAACATTTAAACCTTTAACATTTTTAATAAGACCATTTGCATTGCTTAGGTTAAGTTCAGTCATTTGGCTAAACATTTCAACATAAATTTGTTTCGCTTCGCTTTCAGTTCCTGTTAAACCATAATAATCGTTGTAAGCTTTCAACAAATATTGATACAAATAAATATCATCAATACCATTTGAACTAGAATCGTTTGCAACAGCACCACCCAAGTTTGTTGGTGGGGTTGGAGTTACAGGTTCGCTAGGTTCTTCTGCCACAACAGTTTGAACTGAAAAAGCATTTGCTTTTGAAACACTAACCTTACTAAAATTTTTACCATAAGAAAAAATTAAAGTTAGTGCCAAAGCAAATATTGAAACAAATGTTAAACATTTTGAAAAAAGTTGTTTCCTCATTACACTTTCCACCTAAATTTACCACATATTTTGTATTGTACATATTTTAGCATAAATTTAATATAATTTATATACATTTTGCACAATTTTAG
>JAZRJQ010000023.1:0-3380 GCA_045645925.1 Clostridia bacterium
TTACCCAAAAATTTGCGAAAAATAGGGAATTATGTATAATTATAGGGAAATATATCAAAACACAAATGTGGAGATAATATTTTAATTATGAGACACTTTAAATATTTAATATTTCTGTTTACTGTTATGTTGTTGCTTGGTTGTTCTATTGGCTCCACTAAAAATAAAGATTTAACAGTTGCTGAAAACAGTATTGTTTATGCAACGGATATTCTTTTTGATGTGGACCAATTAAATGTTAAAGTTGGTGATTCAATTAAGTTATCTGATATAAATGTGAACCTTTTACCAGTTAACACAAAGGTAAAAACAGTTCTTGAATTAGTGCCTTCAAACAAGGCAACACTTGTTAATGATGTTGTAACATTTGTTGATGAAGGCGAAGTTGAATTTGTGGCAAAAGCTTTATGTAATTTAAAATCATATATTTCAAAAACATTAAAATGTGTTATTTCAAGTTCAGATGTGTATGCAACAAATGTTGAATTTGATTGTAACGAAGTTGTACTTGATTTAAATGAAACGGCTGTTAACAAACTTAATATTAATCCAACTGAATATAACCAAGATGTTGAAATAAATTATGTTGATAACAATATTGTTGCAACTTATGACTATTTAACAGGTGTGGTTACTCCATTAAAAGAAGGAGCAGGTACGATTAATGTTAAAGTTAAATCGGGCAAAACAACAACATTATCTGATTCTTTTAAGGTTGTTGTAACAAACAATGTTTATGCTGAACAAATAACAAATGTTAAGGCAAATAATGTAATGTTAGGGTCTGAAATCACTTTGTTTGTTGGTGAAACGGGCAGTATTTCATACAATGTTTTACCTTCAACATTTAACAAGTTGTCAGCTATTACAACATCAAACAATTTAATAACAATAAATAACAATGGTTCTTTTGTTGTTGGAAATTCAGTAGGCATTTGTGATATTGTTATTAGTGCTCAAACAAAAACTGGATATTTAACAAAAACTATCAGGGTTAATATTGTTAAAGAGCCTGAAAATATTGATTTAGAACTAAAATATAATAATGAAACAGTAACTGATTTATATTCAAATACATGTTATACTGCTCACATTTTGACGCCGTTACAAAATTATTCAAACATATTGTTTGAAAATTGTGAATTTGAATATGTTTCAAATAATATTTACAAGTTAAAATTTATTACAGCTGGTAATGTTTCAATTAATGCAAGCACAACAATATTTGGAACATTGACCAATAAAATAGTAAATAGCACTAGTAAATTTAAGGTTTATAATGTTATAAACGATGTAAATTTTGCATTAAACAATAATAATGTAGAAATTATACCTAACAAAGGTGTTTATACACTTTATTTGCCCAATTTAGATAAATTAAGCGAAGCAATTAGTCAAAAAGAGCTTGTGTATGCTGATGTGTCTGTTGGTGCAAAAGGGTTGTATATGAACTCAAATAGCCTGTCATATAAAATTGAAGGTGATAGTGTTGTTCTTAATGGAAATCGTATAATTGCAAACAAATTAGGAACAAGTAAAATTGTTGTATCAAGCAGTGATTTTGGGATGTTTTCAAGGGAATATGTTGTTGAAGTTAAACCATTAGAAGTTAGAGAAATTTTATTAGATAGCACCGAAATAACCTTGTTATTAAATGGAAACAACAACGATAACAGTGTGATTTTAACTCCAACAATTGTGCCAAGTTGTGCTTATAATACTGCATATGAATTTGTGTCAACATCAATAAATATTTCAATTACTGACAATAAAATTACGGCTTTATTTGGCGGAAATGCTGTTGTTAAGATATTGTCTGGCAATGTCCAAAAGATAGTAAATATTAGTGTTAATTATGTTCCTACGCATATACTAGCAAAGTTTAATAATGTTGAAGTTGAAAATGGTAATGTGTACATATGTGAAGTTAATAATATTAACAGCTTAACGGCAAATGTTTATAGTAATGAAGTGCTGTTGGCAAACAAAAATATTACAATAAGCATAAACTCTAATTTTGTTTCAACCGAAGAAATTTCAAAATTGTGTTTTAGCGAAACTGGAAATTATAATGTGGTGATTAGCCATGAAAATTTGGTTTTATCATTTACAATTAAAGTTGAGTTGATTAACAAAATTAGTAATTTTAAGTTTGAAGAAGATAGTTGTGATGTTAACATTTATTTCACACAAAACTTAGTTTTAAACTATTCTTATGATGTTCAATTTCCACAAAAACCTATTTCTGATGTTTTACGTTTTGAAAATTCTAACAGTGGTGTTGCTGTGTTAAGTGGCAACAATTTAACACTTGTTGGCATAGGCACAACAACAATTTGTGCATATGTTAATGATGATTTGGTTGATGAATTTGTTGTTAATGTTTATAACAAAGAAATTAAAAAAATCAATTCATTAAGCGATTTTTATAATATTCAAGACGGTAAATATTATGTTGTAGAAAGCAATTTGGATTTTGCTGGATTTAGTGTTGGAAGTGGCAAAAGTTTTAATGGTGAAATTGATTTTAACAATAAAAAAATTACAAATTTAAAAACTTCATTATTTGATGTTCTGGGCAAAAATGCGATTATTTCAAACCTAAACATTTCAGGAAATGTTACGCTTGATAGTAATAGTTTTGTGGGGGATATTGATGAACAATTTGCAATTGTTGCCACACAAAACAATGGAACAATTAAAAATGTAATATTTGAAAATTTAACATTAACTATTAATAATTCACAAGAAAAAACCAGTTTAATTACTAGTTTGATTGTGTTTAATAATTATGGCGAAATTTCAAATATTAGCTACAACAACGTTAAAATTATTGTTTCAGACACCGGTGCTTCTAGCATTAATGGATATATTGTTTCGGCTGGGGTTTCTTCAAACCATGGAACAATAAATTGTGTTAATGGTGGTTTTGAAGTGTCAGGCTTTACCAAGTTTGGTGGACTTGCTATAAATAATTTTAATTTGTTACAAAATATTTCTTTAAACTTTATTTTAAATTGTACACAAGAAAACAAAATTCAAATTGGTGCATTATCACATAAAAATTGTAATTATGGTGAAACAACGCCAGAACTAAATAATGTTGTGTTAAATGTAACAATTAACAATTTAAGCCATTGCACAGATTTAAAATTTGGTGGTTTGGCATTTACTAATCAAATTTGTGAAGGTGGCAATGTTAATGCAATCTTTACATTTAATGGGGATTTTAACACATCAAAAACCTTTTTGATGTTCTATTCTACCATTGAAAACAATTTAAAAGACGTTGAAATAAAATCCAATAAAGATTTTAATTATTAAAAAACAGCATTTGCTGTTTTTTTTTGTTATTTTTAGGGATTTTTTTGTTAAAACTT
>JAZRJQ010000024.1:0-2731 GCA_045645925.1 Clostridia bacterium
ACAATAGCATTATTAAAAAATATTCAATTAAATGAAAACAGAATTTTCAACTATTCATATAAAACTTTGCAAAAAGATATAAAAACTATAATAAAAGATTCAGGATTACCAAATATAACAATTCACGATTTAAGACACTCATTCATCACAAATTGTCAAAATGAAAATATTCCTGAACATATTATACAAAGTTGGGTAGGACACGAAATAGGGTCAAAAGTAACAAAACAAGTTTATACCCATACAACAAAAGATGCTAATTTATTAAATATTAATAAATTAAATGCATCAAAATTCTACTCAAATTCTACTCACAAATAAAAAAACAGCAAATTAATGCTGTTTTTAATACAATATATTGTGTTACAGTGTTAATAATAGACACAATATGTTGAAAATTTGGCGGAGAGTTAGGGATTCGAACCCCAGGATGCTTTCACATCAACGGTTTTCAAGACCGCCGCTTTCGACCGCTCAGCCAACTCTCCATATTATTTAATTTGCGCAAAAATTAAGTTTTAATTAATGCTTTATAAATATAACAAATATTTAGGGGTGTTGTCAATAAGTTTGAATAAAAAATTATTTGTATTTTTTGTTGCGTTGGGAAAACCATAAGTTTTGGTTTGGTTGGGGTTAAAATGTTAAACATAAATGTTTTTGGTGGTTATAATTTTTGGTTTGTGCTATATTAATAGTGTTAAAGGAGTAGGGGAATTATGAAAACAGTTGTTATAACAGGTAGTGCACGTGGTTTTGGTTTGGAAATGGCAAAAGTTTTTAAACAAAACAATTTTAACGTGGTGTTAAGCGATATTAACGAAGAAAATTTAAAAGTTGCTGAAACAACAATTTCAAACGTTGAAAGTAATTCAAAAGTTGTTAGTGTGGTTTGCAATGTTACAAATCATGATGCGTTGGAAAACTTGTGGAGCCAAGCTGTAAAAGCATTTGAAGGTGTTGACATTTGGATTAACAATGCAGGTGTAAACCAACCAGACAAGCCAATGTGTGAACTAACGCAAGCCGAAATCGATTTTTTGGTTGACGTTGATTTGAAGGGCAGTGTGTATGGCAGTAAAATTGCTTTCAAGCACATGAAAGAACAAGGCTATGGTCAAATTTACAACGTTGAAGGTTATGGTAGTAACGACGCCATGATGACAGGTTTAACTTTGTATGGCACAACCAAACGTGCAATAACATACTTCACACAAGCATTAGCTAAGGAAAGCGAAGATGTTTCAGGTGGAAAAGTTAAGGTTTGCAGACTTACCCCTGGCATTATGATTACCGATTTTATTAAAACTGCAAATGGTGGCAAAACTCAAATTGAATTGCCAGAAAAAACTAAAAAGATTTACAACATTTTGGGTGATTATCCTGAAACAATTGCAAACTATGTGGTGCCAAGAATGATTAAAAATACAAAAAACAACGCAAAAATTGTGTGGTTAACTGGTGCTAGGGCATTTGGCAGATTTTTAACTGCTGGTTTTAGTAAAAGAGATTTTTTTAATTAAACAAACTTTGGAAGAACGGTGCATTTTGTGTGCTGTTCTTTTATTTTGTGTTTAAAATTTGTTTGGTTTTAAAACAATTAAATGTTAACTGTTTAACCATAAATTCATTTTGAAAATTTAGGCTTATGGGGTATAATTAATATGTTGTAAAATTTAAACAAACAAAAAGGAAAACGTATGGATATTACATTACAATTATCACAAGAGTTTGGCACAACATTAAACCACACAACCAACATTATTAACCTAATGGACGAAGGTTGCACAATTCCTTTTATTGCAAGATATCGTAAGGAATTAACAGGCAGTGCTGATGACCAAATGCTTAAAAACTTTGCAGATAGATTAAAATATCTTAGAAGTTTGGCAAAAAGAAAAGAAGAAGTTTATAAATTAATCGATGAACAAGGCAACATGACCGATGAAATAAAAAAATCGCTTGATGAAGCCATTACTTTAACCGAAGTTGAAGATATTTATAGACCATTTAAACCAAAACGTAAAACCAGAGCAAGCGTTGCTATTGCAAAAGGATTGCAACCACTTGCTGACTTTATTTTAAAACAAGCAAATCCAAAATTGGAAGAAGAAGCTGCAAAATTTGTTGACGCCGAAAAAGAAGTTAACAGTGTTGAAGAAGCAATTCAGGGCGCAAAAGATATTATTGCAGAAATGATTTCTGATAACGCAAACCTAAGAAAAATATTGCGTGAAAAAATGGTTAAATTTGGCGAAATTGTAACCAAATTAAATCCTAAGAAAGCAGAAGATGAAGGTGCTTATGTTTATGAAATGTATGCTGCATACAAATCAAAAATCAATCAAACACCTAGTTTTAGAATTTTAGCTATTAACCGTGGCGAAAAAGAAGATTTCTTGAAAGTTTCATTAGAGCTTAAAGAAGAAGATGCTTTAAACGAAATTCACAAAATGTTTATTTTGAAAAACAGTTGTTTTGAAGAATTGTTAAAAGAAGTTAGCGCCGATAGTTACGATCGTTTAATTTTTGCTAGTATCGAACGTGAAATCAGAAACGAACTTACTGATAATGCTAACGAACAAGCAATTAAAATGTTTGGTGTAAACCTAACACCATTACTTATGCAACCACCACTTAAAGGTAAAGTTATTCTTGGTTTAGATCCTGCATATCGTACAGGTTGCAAAATTGCAGTTATTAACGAACTTGGTGCAGTGTTAGACACAAC
>JAZRJQ010000025.1:0-1758 GCA_045645925.1 Clostridia bacterium
TTATTTTTATGGTGTTTTTGGTTAAATGTTGTAATTTTGGTAGTTTTGATGGTGTCTGTTACATTAGGTAAGGTAAAATTTTTTATTTTTAAAGCAAAAGGTTTTGTTGTGTTGCTTGTTAAATACTTTAAATTTTAGTGTGATTTTTAAAAATATTACGTTAATAAATTTTTAATTATTTCTAAAAAGATTTTGTTTAATTTAACATTTGTTATATACTATTAGTGTTTATAGTTGTAAGTATGTTCACTTACGCCTGTAACAAACGAAAAATGCGAAAATAAGGGGAAAATTATGAGATTTATTCCTAGAAAGACTAAAGTAAAAACCGAAGTGTTTCGTGGCGTAACCATTGGCGACGTTTTAATTGCTATTGTTGGTGTTGTTGCAGCAATTTTAATTTTTGTTAGTAACTTGCCATACAAATGGTATATTGGCCTTAGTGTAATGTCGTTTTGGTGTATGTTATTTGTGCCAGTTTCCGATGGTATTAAACTGTATTATTCGGTTGTTTTAATTTTTAAATTCTTTGCTTACAAAAAGAAATATTTTAAAGACCCTAAAAACAAAAATGACGATATAACACGTATTATTCCGTTTATGGGGCTGTCAACCGATAAATTTATTAACTTTGGTGAATATTATGGTATGGTTTTGGAAGTGCATCCAACCGAATTTACCATGATGGAAGAAGAAAAACAAGAAATGGTTCTTGGTTGCTTTGCATCATGTTTCGAACGTTTGGGTCAAAACCAAAAAATGAGTATTGTAAAAGTTAAAAAACCATTAGTGCTAGATGCTTGGGTTAACTTTGAGGACGATAAGTATAACACACTTTTGGATATGGGTGACCGTGGTTTCTATTCGGCCAAGGAAATTGACTCTCGAAGCCCAGTTTTCGAAGAAAGATTGCGTGCTTTAAACCTTTTAAACAACGAAAACAAGGTTTTAATGAACTTCTACTACATTGTTGTTTATGATAACGACCGTGAAGCATTGGAAAGTGCTGTAAATGGTATGGTTGCATCTATGATGACATCTCAAACCCCAATTTATACCGATATTATGACTGGTGATAACTTGCTAGTTTTCCTAAAAAGTACATTTGATGATAACTTTAACGAACGTGAACTTGCAGTTATGAACCAACAAGAAAAAGTTAAATGGGCGTGCCCAAACAAAGTTAAATTTGGTATTAACACAACAAATATTGATAACAGGGCTTACAGAACCTTTACAATTACTGACTACCCATTGGAAGTTCCAAATGCTTGGTTATATCCATTATTTGACCTTGACAACTGCCGTGTTGTTGTTAACATTAGCCCAGTTGACCGTTACAAGGCTGAAAAACAACTGGATAAATCATTGATGGAAATGGAATTAAAGCTTGCAAAAGCACACCGTGCCAGTGAACAAATTGAAACTCAAACTCACTACGAAAGTTTACGTGACTTGTTAACAAGCTTAAAAACAAGTGGTGAAAACATTTATGACACAACAATTCATATTACAGCTGAAGAAGGTGTTAAAAAGGAAGTTAGGGCAGTTTTAAAACAATATGGTTTTAAATATGCTGAAAACTTTGGACGTCAAATTAATGCCTTTGTTAGTGCAAATATTTCAAGATTAGACACATTATTAGAATACAAACGTGGAATTCACACATCAAGTTTGTGTGCATGCTTCCCATTTATTTCAAACGAATTAAAAGACAAAAACGGATTCTACCTTGGTTACAACCAATATCCAGTGTTT
>JAZRJQ010000026.1:0-3541 GCA_045645925.1 Clostridia bacterium
TGATGCTTTGGAAGATAACGACGACGTTCAAGAAGTTTATCACAACGTTGAACTTCCAGAAGAAGACGACGAAGATTAAATAAAAAACACTTACTTTTTGTAAGTGTTTTTTTATTTGTTATTTATCAAACTTTTGTTCTATAAACTTGTGTTTTAGTTTGACAATTAATTATAAAATCGGTAAACTTAAATTGTATTAAAAAAATAACGTAATATGGCTGTTTTTTGCAGTTTGCATAATAGTTAAAAAGGTGACAAATGATTATTTTAGGAATTGACCCCGGATATGCTATTGTAGGTTTTGGAATAATTGAAAAAACAAAACACGAAACAAGAGTTATTGATTATGGTGTTATTGAAACTGATAAAAGTTTAAAAATGTCAGTAAGGCTTAATAAAATTTATGATGGTATTGAATATTTAATAAACAAATATAAACCCGACCATTTTTCAATTGAAGAATTGTTTTATCACACAAACCAAAAAACAGTAATCAATGTTGCAATGGCAAGGGGTGTAATTTTGCTTGCAGCAACACGCCTTATGGGTGTTGATAGGTTGTATGAATATACGCCACTTCAAATAAAACAGGCATTAACAGGAAATGGTAGGGCTGAAAAACAACAAGTTCAATATATGGTTAAAGCAATTTTAAACCTAAACAAAATTCCTAAACCAGACGATGCAGCCGATGCATTAGCAGCTGCACTTTGCCATAGCCAAACAAACTTAATTTTATCAAATACTGATATTAAATAGTTTTTGTTTTTACGTTTTTATTGTATAATTAACTTGGGTTAAATTATATATAATTTAAAATTAATTTTAAGGTAGAAATTATGTATTCATTTATTAGTGGAACAATTGAAGATAAAACTGAAAATTACGTTTCAGTTAATGCAAATGGTGTTGGCTACGAAATTTATGTTTCAACAAACACTTTGTCAAATTTACCAAATGTTGGGGAATTTGCAAAAGTTTACACATATTTGCAAGTAAGAGAAGATGGCATGCAACTTTTTGGATTTAACTCAAAAGAAGAAAAAAATGTTTTCTTGCAACTAATAACTGTTTCAGGCGTTGGACCTAAAATGGCATTGGTTATTTTAAGTTCGTTAAGTGTTTCAAACCTTATTACTTGCATTGTTTCAGGTGATGTAAAAACATTATCTAGTGCAAAAGGTGTAGGTAAAAAGACAGCAGAACGTATTATTATTGAATTAAAAGACAAAATGGGAGAACTTGGCTCTGCAACAATGTCTGATTACACAATGCTAACAGGTGTTACATCAACTGCTTGCGATGAAGCAACCGAACTTTTGGTAAATATGGGTTTAAGCAAATTTGATGCATTAAAACTTGTTAAAAAAGTTGCTGTTGATGGTGACTCAACCGAAAGTATTATTCAAAAAGCATTAAAAAATATGAACTAGGTGCTCTATGGAAGAAGATGAAAGATTTATAACCAGTACACGTAGCATGGAAGATGAAGACGTTGAAAACACACTTCGACCAACTTCTATGGACGACTATGTTGGGCAAGATAAAGTTAAAAATCAATTAAATATTTACATTAAAGCAGCAAAAAAACGTGGCGAATCATTAGACCACGTGCTTTTGTATGGTCCACCAGGGCTTGGTAAAACAACATTAAGCCACATTATTGCTAACGAACTTGGTTCAAGTTTGAAAATAACAAGTGGACCAGCAATTGAAAAAGTTGCCGATCTGGCAAGCATTTTAACAAACCTAAACAAAAATTACGTTTTGTTTATTGACGAAATTCACAGACTATCACGTGCTGTTGAAGAGGTTTTGTATCCTGCCATGGAAGACTACGCCTTAGATTTTATTTTGGGCAAAGGTCCAAGTGCCAGAACAATGCGTTTAAAACTTCAACCTTTCACATTGATTGGTGCAACAACAAAAGCCGGTATGTTAACTGGACCATTGCGTGATAGGTTTGGTGTTGTTTGCCGTTTGGAACTTTATTCAAAAGAAGAACTAAGCAGAATTATTGAACGTTCTGCAAAAATTTTAAATATTAAAATTGACGAACAAGCGTGCGACGAACTTGCTTTAAGAAGTAGGGGAACACCTCGTATTGCAAACAGATTTTTAAAACGTGTTCGTGACTATGCAGAAATTAAAGGTGAAGGTGTTATAACACTTCAACTATGCAAAGATGCTTTAGAAATGTTAGAAGTTGACGAACTTGGTTTGGATTATACCGATAGAAAGGTACTACTTACTATCATTGATAAATTCCATGGTGGTCCAGTTGGGCTTGACACACTTAGTGCTGCCACAGGCGAAGAAAGTAACACAATTGAAGATGTTTATGAACCATATTTGTTACAATTAGGTTTTATTGCAAGAACCCCACGTGGTAGAATTGCATTGCCAAACGCATACAAACATTTAGATAAACCAATTAACGCAAACCGTCAAAAATATATTGATATGTTTGTTTCTAAGGAAGAAGAATAATGGATATTTACAACAAATCAACTTACTATTATAATTTACCAGAAGAATTAATTGCACAAAAACCAGTTGAGCCTAGGGATATGTCTAGGCTTTTGGTTTTCCATAAAGACACCGAAACAATTGAACATAAAATTTTTAAAGATGTAATTGATTACTTTAAACCAGGCGATGTTTTGGTTGTTAACAACACAAAAGTTATTCCTGCACGTCTTTTTGGCAAAAAAGCCGAAACTAATGCAAAAATTGAAGTATTTTTGTTAAAAAGACACAATTTAACCGATTGGGAAGTTTTAATAAAACCTGTTAAACGTGTTAAAATAGGAACTGAAATTATTATTTCAGAAGAACTTAAATGTGAAGTTTTAGAAATTGGTGAGTTTGGTTCTTGCCAAATAAAATTTAAATTTGATGGTGTGTTTGAAGAAATTTTAAATCGTGTTGGAGAAATGCCACTTCCACATTACATCAAAGAAAAGTGTGAAAACAAGGAACGTTATAATACTGTTTATTCTAAACATGATGGAAGCAGTGCAGCACCAACAGCAGGCCTGCATTTTACAACAGAACTAATGGAAAAACTAAAACAAAAAGGTGTTATTATTACCGAAGTTCTGCTTCACGTAGGATTAGGTACATTTAGGCCGGTTAGTGAAGATAATATTTTAAATCACAAAATGCACACCGAACATTATGAAGTAACCAAACAAACAGCTGATATTATTAACAAAGCAAAAGCTGAAGGACGTCGTGTTATTGCTGTTGGAACAACAAGCATTAGAACTTTGGAAAGTGTTGCAACAAAATATGGTAAAATGGAAGAATGCCACGGCGATACAAACATCTTTATTTATCCAGGTTACAACTTTAAAATTGTTGATGGTGTTATAACAAATTTCCATTTGCCTGAAAGCACTTTAATCATGCTTGTTAGTGCGTTTTTAGGAATTGAAAACACTATGAACATGTACAACGTTGCAGTAAAAGAAAAATATAGATTTTATTCTTTTGGCGATGCAACACTACTAATTTAAAAGGAAATTATAAATGAGCA
>JAZRJQ010000027.1:0-3285 GCA_045645925.1 Clostridia bacterium
GTTCAAGGCTAATATCACGCACGAAACTTTCAAATTTAAATTTGAAAATAATTGTAAGAAGGGCGGCTGCGCTTGAAATAATAATTTTTTAAGTGTACCTTCTTGCGTAAATATATAAAAGTCCTAAAATTTTTAGGCAAATTAATTAATTCATTTTATAATTTTATGGAGGAATAAAATGGCACGTATTGCTGGTGTTGATTTACCAAAAGATAAACGAGTTGAAATTGGTTTAACTTATATTTATGGTATTGGTAGACAAACTTCAAACAAAATTTTACAAGCAACAGGTGTTAACCCTGATACTCGTGTTAAAGACTTAACCGAAGATGAAGTTAACGCAATTAGAACTTACATTGAAAAAAATTGCCAAGTTGAAGGCGATTTACAACGTGAAGTTTCACTAAATATTAAACGTTTGCAAGAAATTGGTTGCTATCGTGGTGTTCGCCATAGAAAAGGTTTACCTGTTCGTGGTCAAAACACAAAACAAAACGCTAGAACCAGAAAAGGTCCAAAGAAAACTGTTTCTAAGGGCAAAACCGCTACTAAAAAGTAAAGGAGATAAATGATGGCTGCAAATAATAAAAAAGTAACTAAAAAAAGAAAATCAACTAAAAACCTTAATAAAGGTCAAGCACATATTCAAGCATCATTTAACAACACAATCATCACAATTACTGACGATGCTGGTAACGCAGTTTCTTGGTGCAGTGCTGGTTCTTTAGGATTAAGCGGTTCAAGAAAAAGCACACCTTATGCTGCTCAACAAGCAAGTGAAAATGCTGCAAAAGCTGCAAAAGAACAAGGTTTAAATAGTGTAGAAGTATTTGTTAAAGGACCTGGTAATGGTCGTGAAACAGCAATCAGAGCTTTACAAGCTGCTGGTTTAGAAGTAACTTCAATTAAGGACGTTTCACCTATTCCACATAATGGATGTCGTCCTCCTAAACGTAGAAGAGTTTAGTTTAAAATTATTCAGTTTTTGAATAACTGTTATGTGAAAAAAATTTTCTTAAATGAAATATTAAAAATCAAGGAGATAAATTATTTATGGCAAAATATACAGGTGCAGATTGCAAAATTTGTCGTAGGGAAGGCTGTAAACTATTTCTAAAAGGTGAACGTTGCTTAACTAAAAAATGTTCATTCGAACGCAGACCAAATGTTCCTGGTGTTCATGGTGCTGCTAGAAAGAAATTAACTGAATATGGTTTACAATTAAGAGAAAAACAAAAAGTTAAACGTGCTTATGGTTTACAAGAAAAACAATTCCGTGGATATTACGAAAAAGCATCTACAATGCGTGGTAAAGTTGGTGAAAACATGCTTGCATTACTAGAACGCAGATTAGATAACGTTGTTTACAGAATGGGTATTGGTGCATCACGTGCTGAAAGCCGTCAAATTGTTAACCATGGTCACATTACTGTTAACGGTAAAAACGTTAATATTCCTTCATTCTTAGTTAATGTTGATGACGTTATTGCAATTAAAGAAAACAAACGTGAATTAGCTATGTTTAAAGAACTTAAAGATGTTAAAGTTGTAATGCCAAAATGGTTAGAATTTGATGCTTCAAAACTAACAGGTAAAATTAATGCATTACCACAAAGAGATGATATTGACTTGAATATTCAAGAACACTTAATCATCGAGTTGTACTCTAAGTAATAGTTAGTTTGTAACAACAAACGTATGTTTTAAAAATTAAAATTAATCAAAGTGAGGAAATTTTCGTATGATAGAAATCGAAAAGCCAAAAATTACTTGTGAAGAAACCAATAACGGATGTTTTGCACGTTTTATTGTTGAACCACTTGATCGTGGTTTTGGTATAACATTAGGTAACTGCCTAAGAAGAGTGTTACTTTCTGCTCTTCCTGGTGCAGCTGCTGTTGGAATCAAAATTAATGGTGTTCAACATGAATTTTCTAGCCTAAAAGGTGTTATGGAAGATGTTGTTGATATTGTTTTAAACATTAAACAATTAGCAGTAAAAACAACTGACACAAGTCTAGATTTTAAAACAATTTTACGTATTAATAAATACGGTGCAGGCGAAGTAACAGCTGCTGATTTCGAACCAAACGATTTAGTTGAAATTTTAAACCCAGATTTGCACATCGCTACTTTAGACGAAGGTGCTAAGTTTGAAATGGAAGTTTTTGTTGGTCGTGGCAGAGGCTATGTTCCTGCTGATTTAAACAAAGATGAAGATGCTCCAATTGGTTATATTGCTGTTGACAGTATTTTTACACCTATCAAAAAAGTTAACTACTTTGTTAACAACACTCGTGTAGGTCAAAATATTGACTACGACAAACTAACTATTGAAGTTGAAACAAATGGAACATTAACAGCTAGAGAAGTTATTTCTCTTTCAGCAAAACTTGTTAATGACCATATTGGTTTGTTTGTTGAATTGGTTGATTCAATGGCTCAAATGGAAACATTGGTTAGTCGTGAAGAAGACAAACAAACAAAAGTTTTAGAAATGACTATTGAAGATATGGACCTTTCCGTAAGAAGTTATAACTGCTTAAAACGTGCTGGTATTTGCACAGTTGAAGATTTAACAAAGAAATCTGAAAGCGACCTAGCAAAAGTTAAAAACTTAGGAAAACGTTCATTAGAAGAGGTAGCTGAAAAATTACAAAGTTATGGGCTATCTTTACGTAATGATGAAGAATAGGAGGAATTATGAGAAAGTTACAAAGACCTACTGACCAACGTTTGGCTTTAATGAAAAATTTGGCTACAAACCTTTTATGGTATGGTAGAATTGAAACAACATTAGAAAAAGCCAAAGATGTTCAATCTTATGCAGAAAAGCTTATAACTTTAGCAGTTAATACTTACGAAGACACCGTTAAAGTAACTAAAAAAGTTGTTAACGACAAAGGTGTAACATCTAATCGTGAAGTAATTAACGATGGTCCTAAAAAACTTGCAGCTCGCAGAAAATTAATGTCTAAACTTTATGATATTCAAGAAGTTAGAGCAGAAAAAGAATCAAAAGCAGCTTTCATTGCTCGTACTGAAGACATTAAACATCCATTAATTGAAAAAATCTTTAACGTTTATGCTCCAAAATATGCAAAACGTAAAGAAGAACTAAATAATGGCGGCGGCTACACAAGAGTAATTAAACTTGGCACACGTAATGGTGACAATGCTTTAATGGCTATTGTTGAATTAGTGTAATAACTATATTCTGTTAAGAAAAAGAGGTAAGAATTTTTCTTACCTGCTTTTTTTACCCAAAAATTTGCGAAAAATAGG
>JAZRJQ010000028.1:0-11001 GCA_045645925.1 Clostridia bacterium
GCAATTTTATTGCCAACAGTTATGAAATTTAATGGTGCTGTTTGCGCAGACAGATTTAAAGAAATTTTGGCTGGTATTGGTTACAAAAATGCTTGCGCACTATCTGACAGCGAAGCAGTTGATGCTTTTGTAAATGAAATCAAAAAACTATCTGCTTCTGTTGGTGTAACACAAACTGTTAAAGACACTGGTTGCAAACAAGAAGATATTGAAATGCTTTCTAAAAAAGCAATGGAAGATCCTTGCAAACCTGGCAACCCACGTGAAGTAAGTTTACAAGACTTCATCAATTTGTACAACGAAGCAATGTAATTTATATTACTTTAAACAATTAAAAGCACTCAAAACTTTTGGGTGCTTTTTTATGTTATATTAAAAAATTTTTATATTTTAGTGTTTTTATGGTTATTTTAACCAAATATTTGCGTGAAAAAGTAAATTTTATTTGTTTCAGTATTGACTTTTGGCGTTTTGTATGCTATACTGATTAGACATAAATCAAAAATGTTTTATACATTTTGTTGGAATCGCTCCAACCTTGGATTTATGGTTGAAGCAAGTTTATCTTGCTTCTTTTTTTGTTCTTAATCCCCTTTAACAGTTTACAAAAAAATGCCGTTGTTGATTCAACGGCATTTTTGTTTTATATATAACTTCAAATAATTATTAGTCCTGATTGTAAATATAAATATCTTTTAGGTTTCTGTATTTTTCATCTAAGTCCAACCCAAAACCAATAACAAACAAATCATCAATAGACTTTCCAACATAGTCTGGTTTAAAGTCAACTTTACGACGGCTTGGTTTGTTTAAAAGTGTTGCAACCTTTATGGATTTTGGATTACGTTTTAAAAGCATTGGAATTAATGTGCTCATAGTTATTCCCGTATCAACAATATCTTCAACCAAAACAACATCTTTACCTGCAATATCTTGATCTAAGTCTTTTTTTATTGCAACCTTTCCTGTACTTTCAGTCCCCTGATAACTTGAAACTTGAATATAGTCAACACTCATATCCAAATCAATGTGTTTAATTAATTCAGAATGAAACGGGCAAGCACCTTTTAACACACAAACCAATATTGGCTCACAACCAGCATAATCTTTTGTTATTTGCTCACCCATACGCTTACTAATTTCAACAATTTCTTCATGTTTTATTAAAAGTTTCATTTTATTTTCTCCACAACTTTTTTCTACTATATAAAATTTTTATGATTTTAGCAACTTATTTACAAACTCACAAACTTTAACACACAAATTGGGTATTGCAATGTAAAAAGTTTTATTGTATAATTTTGGTATGAGAGTATATAGATATTTAAGCGAACAAGAACTTAATACAATTTTACATGGTGACGTTTCTTCTTTGGGTCACGAATTCCACAAAGACAGAAAAAATTATTTAAACAGCCATCACTATAAAAAAGGCGTAAAATACATGCACTTTTTTAAAGAATTTGAAAACATGCAAGAAATTAAGCAAGTTTATCAAAATGTAAAGGGTAAATTTTATTACTGCACATTTGATATTCCACGTCTAGTTTTATTTTTTGCAGCAGGAAAAGGTTTTTATGCTCCAAAGGGTTATGATTACGATTTCAGCGTTATGACTGAATATGCAATTAGAACCGACAAATTCAACCCACAATGGTTACACAGCTATTCACTAGATAAAGACCGTGAAAAACCAAAACGTGTTAAAAGTTCAGTTATCCCAGTTGAAGAAAACCACAAACTAGCACCACAAACAAAAGTTCAAGATAAAGAAAAAACAAGATAATTTAATAACAATACATCAAAAAAAAGAGAGAAGTTTAATCTCTCTTTTTTTATTTGCTATAATTTTCAAAAACAAATTTTGATATTTGATTAGATGTATAGTTTATAAAAAAGTTTTGTGTTGGATGTATACCATCACTTTTAGGGTCAAGTTCCATTGTATATTTACCCCAACTATACATATCTAAACATGGTATATTGTTTTTTAAACAAACCTCTTTAACAGCATTTACAACATCAATCAATTCAACTCCGGCAGTATTTTTACCAGTTATTCTATAACAATCAAATGGTGTCATAAAAAATATAAATGCATTAGGATATTTTGCTTTTAAACCTTCAACCAAGCAGTTTAACCCACCATAAATTGTTGTTAGGTCGTTATCATTAATTGTTCCCAATGTTGCACTTCTAGCATAATCGTTAACACCAATCATAACACTAACAATATCGGCTGCTGAAGTTGCAGTTTCATATTGAGAATTAACATTGTTTAAACCACTTACAAAACTAACAGTTGAACCACTAACAGCGTAGTTGCTTACCGTTTTTAACCCCAATTCTTCTGCCACCAAATTTGGGTATGGAGTTTTCATACGCAAACCTGTTTCGCCATCAACACCATACGTAATACTATCACCAAACGCAACATAGTTTAGTTGCGAAAACTCATTGTTAACAATACTCCAACTGTAAGTAATATCTTCAATTGGGTTATAGTTTTCTTGGTCAACATATGTTAAATGTGCAACAGCAGTATAGTTACCCACACCAGTTGCAGTGTTTCCTTCGTATGTTGCAGTAACACCTGTTGGCAAGTTTTGAAGTTCTACACTTTGAGCACTGCCAGTGTATGGCAAGCTTTTTGCACTCCACTTAACACCAGTCAGATCAACATTTGCCTTCAAAATTTCCCATTCAAGTTCAATATAGCCTAGTGGCAAATAGTTTGTTTGATCAATGTAACTTAAATATGCAATTGCTTTGTGTTTTCCGGCTTTTGTTTGACGGTTACCTTCATAGGTTGCCGACATTCCTGCTGGAACATTTTTTAGTGTTATTATCTTTTCGCCACCATCATAGGTGTAAGGAATTGAATAATCCCATTCATAACCAGTTAATTCCAACTTGGTTTTTATAACTTGCACTGTTAATGTTTTGCTTTGAAGATCACCATACGAAAAAGTTAAAGTATATTCCCCAACAGTTGCAGGAGCACTTGTTGGCAAGTTTGAACTAAGTTTAAAACCTTTGTAATTTAGGTTGTTTTCCCTTACTACAATTGTTGAATTATCGTCATATTTTAGTGTAACTCTAAAATCGGAACCACTAAAAACTAATGGAGTTGTTCTATACTCAACAACAATTTTCCCATTTTCAAACTTGTATTTATCAGTTTGCAATTGAACGGAAAAATCTACCACCTTTGGTGATTGTTCTTTTCCACACGCCCATAAAAAAACCGGGCACATGAACATTATTAAAATTAACAGCAATGCGTTAATTGATTTTTTCAACAATTTACTCCAAGTTTAAAACTTAAAAATATTGCACATAATTAAACATTATTTGCTTTAATTAAATATACCACACTAACCTCATTTAATTCAACTTAATAATTCATAAAACGCAATATGTTTGACAAAGTTTTTTGTTATCTTTACACTATTATTAGCAAACAAAAAAAATTTTATTAAGGAGACATAAAAAATGTTAATTTACGCAACAGACCAAGATTTTAATAAAATTGTTGAAAACAAATTATGCTTGGTTGATTTTTATGCAACATGGTGTGGCCCATGCAGAATGCTTGCGCAAGAACTTGAAGACATTGTTGACGAAACAGAAGATTTTGATATTGTTAAAGTTGACATTGACGAAACACCCGAAACAACAAGCAAATTTAAAATTGACGTTGTTCCAACCATGATTATTTTTAAAAATGGTCAACCAGTAAAAACTTTAACTGGCTACATGGCAAAACAACAAATTTTAGAAATTATGAAAGAATATATTTAAAACAAAGGAAGAATTAGTTATGAAATTTTACAAATGCGAACATTGTGGCAATATTATTGCTTACGTAAACAACAGTGGAGTTAATGTTGTTTGCTGTGGAAATCCAATGGAAGAAATTAAAGCAAACACAACTGACGCCAGTGTTGAAAAACACGTGCCTGTTTACACCCTTGAAAACAATATTTTAACAGTTACAATTGGAAGTGTTGAACACCCAATGGTTGCTGAACATTACATTGAATGGGTTGCAGTAACAACAACTTATGGCAACCAACGTAAAAAACTTATGCCAAACATTAACCCAAGTGTAAGTTTTGCACTTTTAGATGGCGAAGAAATTAACAATATTTATGCGTATTGCAACTTACACGGTCTTTGGAGCATTAAGTAATGAAAGATTTTATTTTGAACCCAAACAAAGAATATGTTGATATAATTATTAACGGAATTTTAAAACGCAATGGTCATTGCCCTTGCCGTGTTACACAAGACCAAACAACACTTTGCCCTTGTGACGACTTTGTTAAAAATGGAGTTTGCAAATGCAATTTGTTTGTTAAAATTGATGAATTAAACAAAAAAGAAAAAAGCGACAAATAATGTCGCTTTTATTTTTTAATCAAATTGAACCTCGTTTTCTTTACCCCAACCCAAAACCTCTCTGGCATAATCTTCCAAATATTCGTTACTTTGAATATAGTTGTTTTCATTGGTGTAATTATCAATTTCTTTTTCCAAATTAGCAAGTGTTGCACCAAGGTCTCTTTCTTTTGTCTTTAAATTTGAAATTTTAACAAGCTGAAAAACAAGAATGCAAGTTAAAATAAACATTAACGCAGCACACAAAACACTTATTAATTTTACAACTTTTCCATTTCTCATTTTAAAATCTTTTTAACCACTTTCGTATTTTTAAGGGCACTTATCCACTTACTAAATTTATTATACAACCACAAAAAAATTTTAGCAAATAATTTGCCTAGTGTTTTTCGCTCTATTATCACACCCAAAACAAAACCCAAAACAATAAACCATCTAAATTGTCCAAAATTTAAATTTATGGTTGCAAGCAAAGCAACAATTCCGCAACCAACACCAAACACAAAATTTAAAATGTTTGAAATAATTATGTTGTTTTTAAAAATCATTTTAACAAAATTTAACACACCATATGTTGCACCCAATCCAACACCAATTGCCAAGCAAACCAAAAACAACACAAAATTGTTCATTACTTAAAAATCCTTTTTAAAATGTTTCCCTTTGCTTTAACGTCACCAAATTTAAAACAATCAAAATCACCTTCGGCTTGAACTTCACCTGCTTCAACATCAAGTTTGTTTATGTGCAAGTTGTGACCACACACAAAAAGTTTTGTTCCTGACACCTGCAAAATTATACATTCTTCGTTACTGCTTAATGCTTTTTCAACTCCGTTAATTATAACCTTTTTTCTGTTATCTAAAACAATTTTATTATTTAAAAATTTTTTATCATTAATAATGTTTGTTACATTTTCCATTTGTCACCTACACTTTTAGTTTTGTATAGGTTATGCACACAACAACAAAAATTATGTTAAAAAAAAGTAAAAGCTTTAAATTTGCTTTTACTAATTTTTTTTATTTAACTGAGTGAAGAATATAATACCCTTTGTCACGCTTTAAAATTTCAACATTTCCAAAAACCGATTCCATATGATGTTTCAAACTTTCCATTCCGTGTTTCTTTTTTATAACCAAAGTTATTGTTCCACCATCATTTAAAACTTCATAGCCATTTGTAACAACATTAAATAAATTTTGTTTGCCAGCCTTAATTGGTGGGTTTGTGACAATATGTTGGTACTTTTTGTTAACATTTTCGTACAAGTTGCTTTCAAACGCATTTAATTCAACTTTGTTTAGCTTTGCATTTTCAATTGATAGTTCAACAGCAGTTTTGTTAATATCAATTAAATCTACACAAATTTTTGGAAAATATGTTTTTAAAATTATTCCAATAACACCATAACCACAACCAACATCTAACACATTTCCATCAAGTTCTAAGTTTGAAATAACTGTTTTTAGAAGCAAACTTGAACCATAGTCAATGCAGTCTTTTGAAAAAATATCTGTACAACTTTTAAAAGTGTAAGGCTTACTTAAAAAATAATCTGTAAAATTAAAATAGTCACTTTGTTTGTGTTCAACATTTAAAAAATAATGATGTTGTTCCATAAAACTTATCCTTTTGTAATTAATTTAAAAAGGCAAACTTTTTTCAAATTTGCCTTTTTTGTTTTTATGCTTTTTCTAAATCGAATCCATCTTTACGGTCAACAATAACATAACCTAATGCTTTAACTTGATCACGCAAAGCATCTGCTTCTGCCCAGTTTTTGTTTTGTTTTGCGTCCCAACGTTTTTGAGCAAGTGCTTTAACTTCTGCTGGTGCATCTTGTTTTTCAACTTGTTCTGGTTTACCAAAATCTAAACCAATAACATTTTCAGCAAGCGCTTCAACAAAATAGTTAACTTGTTTTAACAAATCTAAATTCTTGTTAGCCAAACCTTGTGTTGCTATTTTTACAACCTTGTTAAGTTCAACCATTGCCAACGATGTGTTAAAATCTTCGTTCATAGCATCAACAAAATTATCATATGCAGTTTTAAGTTCGGCTTCGGTAATGTTTTGTTCTTTTTCAGTTGTAACTAAACGAACTGCATTAACAATTTCTTTTAGTTTGCCATATTGTTTGTTAGCAATTTCTAAACCATCTTCACTAAAATCAACACTTGATCTGTATTGGAATTGTTGAATAAAATATCTTATAACCATTGGGTCGTATTTATTCATAAGTTCTTGCAAGGTGATTGAGTTACCCAAGCTTTTACCCATTTTTGTTCCGTTAATAGTAACCAAACCATTGTGCATAAAGAAGTTCATTGGAATATGACCATTAACAATGTCTGCTTGTGCACATTCGCATTCGTGGTGTGGGAAAATGTTGTCAAGTCCGCCACCATGAATATCAAAACGTTCGCCTAAGAATTTTTTGCCAAGCACTGTGCATTCAATGTGCCAGCCTGGGCAACCATTACCCCAAGGTGATGGCCATTGCATTAATGTTGTTTCGTCAACTGCTTTCCATAATGCAAAATCTTCTGGGTTGCGTTTATCTGTTGCAACTTCAATACGTTCACCACTTAGATTTTGGTTAATTTTACGATTTGAAAGTTGACCATATTTTGGATATTTTCTTACATCAAAGTAAACGTTACCTTGTTCGGTTACATATCCATAACCTTTATCAATAATAGCTTTTACTGCTTCAATCATTTCAGGAACAAACCCTGTTGCACGGCAAGAAATGCTTGGGCGCAACACATTTAGTTTATCCATTGCTTTAAAAAATTCTACTTCATATTTATATGCAACTTCGTAAGCATCAATTTTTTCTAGTTTTGCTTGTTTTGCAATTTTATCTTCACCATCGTCACTATCGCCAACTAAATGACCAACGTCGGTAATATTTTGAACATATTTTACTTTGTAGCCACTAAATTTAAAAAATCTTACAATTGTGTCAAAATTAATGTAACTTTTTGCGTGACCCAAGTGTGGCATACCATAAACTGTTGGTCCGCAGACGTAAATACCCAATTTGTTTTCAACAACTGGTTTAAATTCTTCTTTCTTTCTTGTAAAAGTGTTATATATTTTTATCATAATAATTGTTTCCTAGTTTTTGTTGTATTTTTTGTTAATAAATTCAATAATTTCAGAAAATTTCTTTTCCATAACTTTTGCTTCTCTGTCTGTAAGCTTTATTTCTTCTGCCATTGCATTATAAAAACTGTTTAGTTCAGCCAAACCTTTTTCTGTTATTGAATAATAGATGTTACGTTTGTCTTGTTCACTTTTAACAGCAAAAATAACACCATCTTCACACATGGTTTTACAAAGCAAAGCCAAATTACTTTTTGCAATACCTAATTTATCAATTAAAACACTAGGACAACATCGCTCGTTTTTACTTAACGCATACAAAACTTTTGTACGCATTGTTAAACTGCTTTTTTTATTAAGATTTTCTGCATCGAACCCATCGCATATGCTTTGAAGCATAATTCTAAGTTCAACAAATTGCTCCTGCAATTTATTATTTTTCATTTTAAACACCTTTTAATATTAATCTAGCCAAAAATTAAATCATATATTTATTATGTATGATTTTTCACAATAATTTTGTTTAAAACCTTAAAATATTTCAAAAAAATTATCGTACTAAGATATAATATCATAACTATTTTGATTTTTCAATAATTTCCAAGTTATAAATTTAATTTTATTACAATAAATTTGCATAATCTGCATTTTTTGTTTTTAATATTTTGTTGTTGTGATATACTAACCATGAAATTAATTTTTGGAGAAATTATGAGAAAAACCAAAATTATAGGCACAATTGGACCAGTTAGTTCCGATTATCAAACTTTAAAAGCATTAGTTCAAGCCGGACTTAACGTTGTTAGAATAAATTTGAGCCATGCAAAACTTGATGGTATGAACCAAATTTTGGAAAACGTTAAAAAGGTTAGAGACGAACTTAAATGTCCACTTCCAATCATGATTGATACACGTGGACCAGAAATCAGAGTTAAAACTTTTAAAAACAACGAAGTTCAAATTAAAAAGGGTCAAACTTTCACCTTTACTGCCAGAAATATTGTTGGCTCAAGTGAAATTGTTGCACTTAACGAACCTGAAATTGTTAAATGCATTAAGCCTGGCAACAAAATTTTGGCTGTTAACGGACTAATAACATTTAAAGTTGAAGAAGTTATTGACACCGAAGTTATAACAAAAGCCTGCAATTCTGGTGTTATTTCAAACCACAAAAGTTTAAGCATACCTGGATTAAAATTTAACACACCATATCTTAACGAAGCTGACAAACGTGATATTTTGTGGGCAATTAAAAACGATATTGATTTCATTGCAGCAAGCTTTGTTAACTCAAAAGAAGATGTTGATTGTTTGCGTGCATTTTTAAAAGAAAATAATGGCGACCTTAAAATAATTTCAAAAATTGAAAGCGCTTTGGCAATTAAGAACCTTGACGAAATTATTGCTGCCAGCGACGGCATTATGGTTGCAAGGGGTGACCTTGGTGTTGAAGTTCCAATGTCAAAATTGCCAGAGTTACAAAAAACAATAATTAAGAAAACAAAAGATATTGGCAAAGTTGTTATTACTGCAACCGAAATGTTGGAAAGTATGATTTACAATCCACGTCCAACACGTGCCGAAGTTAGCGACGTTGCAAATGCCGTTTACGATGGAACAAGTGTTGTAATGCTATCGGGCGAAACTGCAGGCGGGAAATATCCTGTTGAAGCCGTTAAACAAATGGCAAAAATTGCTGAAGAAACCGAACATCACATAAATTATCAAAAACGTTTTAACGATTCTAAACACAAACTTGAAAGCACAACTGACGTTATTTCACATAGCGCCGTAAATTCAAGTTTCTTGCAAAAAGCAAAATCAATTGTTGTGTTTACCGACACTGGTCAAAGTGCCAGAATGGTTTCAAGGTTTAGACCAGTTTCCACAATTCTTGGTGCTACACCTGTGGAAAAAGTGTATCGTCAACTTGAATTAAGTTGGGGAGTGTTGCCAATTTTAACACCTGTTTACAATTCAACCGACGAAATGTTTGATATTGCCAACAACTACGTAAAACTGCTAAAACTAGCCAATGTTGACAGCTCAATCATTATAACCTGTGGCACACCAAAACAACCTGGTTGCACAAACTTAATCAAAATTGCAAAAGTTAATTAAAAACAACAAAAAAGAACCTTAAAACAAGGTTCTTTTTTGTTTAACAATCACTTCGGGCAAATGTTGTATTATCACATTCCCTATCACGAAGCATTGGAATTGGGTTTGGGCAATCTTCATCACGGTAATCTTGCCCATACTTTTTAATGTGCTTTTCAATAACCATATGGCTTGCAACTTCGGTTACTGGTTTGTTAACACTTTGGTTGTATTTAAAGTATGGTGCATTATCTGGCATATCGGTTACTTTTGCATAACTTTCCAAATCGGCAGTATAGCAACCGGTTTGTTTTAACACCTTTCTAACATACTCTTTATTTGCACCAAATTTTAATAATTCCGGGAAATCGCCACCACATGGAAACACGTCAAGCCATGTTTTGCCTTCATATTTTTTTAGTAGTTCAGCAACTTTTTGTAAATGCCCACATTCTTCTAGATAGAAATTATACCAAATATCTTTCACATATTCATCACTTTCATCTTCGTAGCAACTATAATACAAATAGCACTCAACATATTCGTGCATTAAAAGTCCTTCAAGCCATGTGCAGTTAGGGTCAAGCAAACTACCATACTGGCTAACATGCTGTTCTTCAATCATAGCAATTTCGCTAAACAATTTTCTACCAATTTCGTTTTTATAAAAGTTTGCTTGGTTCATATAAAAATTCATTGTTTGTTGTTCGGCAGCAGTAATAATATTAACTGTTAGTTTTGTAAACAAATCGGCACTTGTTGAATTAATAAAGTTTTTTATTTCGTCCACAGGATATCGATGCTCAGCAATTGTTGGACGTCCAGGCATTATTTCGGTGTAGCCACCTAGCAGATTTTCAGCCTTAATTCCTTCGTCCATTTCAAGCAAATTTGCAAACCTAAACACGTGGTCAAAATCTTCCAAAAGTGCAAAATCTAGGGCTTTTTTAACATCTTTATCTTTAACATGTTGTGCCAAAATTGCAGTTAGTTCAACAGCCAATTGTTCATACCCCATTGTGTGTTGAAGCACACTTTCTTCAATTGGTTTAAGCGCTGCCAACTTTTTTTGTTGCTGTTGTTCACGACGACGAATTAATGCAAGTTCACGCCTTAAATCATTATTGTTACAATGCCTAGAAAAATTGTGAGAGTACCAGTTTGCTTCAAATTCTGTTCCATTCATCAAAATAATTCTAACTTTTGTAAACGGACTGGTTGTTTCTGGGTTGTATGGTCGTGAAGCAAGTTTCTTCCAGTTTTCATACGTTTTTTCAATTTTAATTCCTTTTTCCTTAAATGGATTAATTGTCATGGTTAACTCCTAAAATGTTTTTATCAAATTATTAACAAAAACCATAAAAGTTAAACAAAAAAGTTCCT
>JAZRJQ010000029.1:0-5954 GCA_045645925.1 Clostridia bacterium
AAATTTTGGGCGCATAGTTACAATTATATATTAGTGTTAATATTCTAACACAAAAAAACAAGAAATAAAATAGTTAACATAACAAAAACTTAACAAATTTTTAATGTTTTTTATAAAAATAATAAAAAAGAATTACGAAAACCCTTCATAATTCTTTTTTTAACTTACAACTAATTTAAACTAAACCACACCATA
Source organism: Clostridia bacterium (assembly GCA_045645925.1). Taxonomy (GTDB): domain Bacteria; phylum Bacillota; class Clostridia; order Christensenellales; family UBA1242; genus UBA6345. The sequence goes on from JAZRJQ010000029.1 coordinate 196, forward strand.
AACCCTAACAGCAACAACTGTAAAATCATCGTTTAACACACCATCACACAAATCAACTGCTTCTTCCAAAATTTGATCGGCAACAATTTGCGGATTTGTGGAAGTTATGTTATTAATAAAAATTATAAGTTTTTCTCCACCAAACGCATCAAACACGCCATCAGAAACAAGAACAACCATATCATATTCGCTAAAAATCTTTTTGGTTATGTGTGGCTTCATTTCGTCCAAAACACCAATAGGAAGCCCACTAGATTCAACAACTTCGGTTTCAAACTTGTGTTTTATAAAGGTTGTAGGCGACCCCAATTTTATAAAATCCATCAAACTTCGTCTAAGGTCAAACACACAAATATCCAACGCAGAAAACTTTTCTTCGCTGTTAATTGACAGCAGTTTGTTAACACTGTTCAAAATAATATCGTTATCAAATCCGGCTTTATAAAAGTTTTCAATCAACGTTATGGTTAAATCACTAACTTTATGTGCACCTTCGCCACTACCCATACCATCGCAAAGTGCAACCATATATTTTCCATCGTCAATTTTAATGAGTGAGTGTGTGTCGCCACTTAATACTTTTCCTGTTTTAGTTTGGCTTGCACTACCAAACACAATGTCAAAATTTGCTTTGGTTTTTAAAACAACTTCCTTTGCTCCATTTACCAAAGAATCAGACACCGAAACAACAGCCATTTTTGTTTTTACAATTTTAGAAATTATTTTTTCTATTTTAACTTTATCAATTTCTGGTTCTGCCACAATTAATGAAACAAATTTTAAACTTGAACTTTGTTCATAAACCAAAGCTTCCAAACAACAAATATTGTTATAGCCAAGTTCTTCTTTAATTTTTGTTTCCTTGGCAACATCGTAAACAATGTTTAAGTTTACTTCATCAGCCAAAGTTTTTAGCAACAAACTAACACCTTTTAGTTGGTCGGCAATCAAAATTTTTGAAGCGTCCATATTAGTAACCATAACATTATAGGTTTTATAACTGTTAAGCAATGCATTAATTGTGCTTAGCACATAGTTAACCCTGCCACAAGTAGCAGTTAAATATTGTGGAACATCAAGCAGGTTTAGTTTACCCTTTTCAAATCCAACATTAACCATATCGTCAAACACTTCAGTTGAAAACTTACCATTAACACGTGTGCACTTGTTTTTGTTTTCGCACCCTTTACAACATTTTGAAAACAATTCGTTTTTAATCATTTGTTTTGCATCTTTTTCTGGTAACGACCCCTGAACCATTTGTTTGTAGACCGTGTCCATTTCCAAAAACACATTACTAACTTCAATCATACGCTTAGTTAAGGTTTCACGACTTCGGTTAATAATACTTCTTACTGCAACATTTTCAGTTAACCCTTTAATTTTATCACTGGCTTTATTTAGCCATTTTGTTGGAATCAACAAAAAAACAATTTCTCCAATAATCACACTTAGCACACTAAACAAACCAAACATGCTGTACGTTTGAAAATAAACTCCAAACACAACTTCACACAAAATTATGGCAACCGAACTTATAACTTTGTAACTTGACTTAAAACCAATTGCACAAAGCGAAAACAACACAAAAGTTGCAACATATGTAATGTTGGTGTAATAAATTGAAGCTCCTATTCCATAAAGTGCCGACAACACCAATGTTGTTTTATTGTTGGCCGTATAACTTAAAAACAAAACAAACAAAACACCCACAAGTTTTAGCATTTCAATGTTGTAAAATGTTAAACTGCTTAAACCCATTGCAATCACCGAAATTAACACACCCAAACACATAACTTCGTCGGTTGAAAGTTTGGTTTTAACACTTCTTTTGCTAAGTTTAAAAAAATGCAAACAACAAAACAAAAACAATTCGCCCAATAGCACCGTTATAATGGTTAACACCATTTGTTCTCCACCCGAAACATTGTAAAACAAAAACACAATGTTACCAATTAGCGCATACAAACACACAAGCAATGGGTGTGCTTTCTTTTTTAGGCACGAATGAAACCACTTAAAAATTAAAGCAACAGTCACTAAATTTAAAGAAACATACACTCCATCAAAACTAAAAAAGCTTAAAACATACGCCACAAAAAAACAGCCACTAACAAGCCAAGAAGTTTTGTAAGTAAAAATTAAAGCATAGTAAAGCCCAAAACAAAATGGCTTTAAGTACCCCATGTTAACACTTGCTTGATTACACAAGAAAAATAAAGCAACCAGAACAAAAGCTTCGGCAACAACTTTAAAATTTATTCGTTTAGGTTTGTTTATAACTTTTTCCATTTTTTTAATCTCCAATATCAACTTTAAATCTAGTTTAAAAGTTTTAGTGTTTTAAGTTAACTAAACCATAGAAAACTTTTTTGTGATTTTTTATTGATTTGGTGGAATTTTGTTAAATTTTGCAGATTTGTTTTATTTGAGCAATTTGTGATTTTATATTTTTGCAATATTTGCCAACAATGCAAACATATAGGGATTATTTGCAACAAACGCAACCACATATTGCCCATTGACAAAACAAAAAACTATGATATAATTATTAATAATAAAATCAACATTAGGGGGTGTTTGTTATGACACTAACAACCAGAATGGAACTTAAATTACTTGTTGAAAAGTATAACAAACTTGAATATAGAATGGACACATTAATTAATGAGTCTGAAACAATTTCTAACTATGGCGAAAATCCAAAACACATTGCCAAACTTACAAAGTTAATCACAAAACTTCCTGTTACAAAAGCAAGTTATGACGAAACAAGCAGAAGACTTAACAACTCTGTTTACCGTGATGTTTACTACTTAAAAACAAGAAGAGAAAACTTAACTAACAACTACTATGGTTTAATGGATTACGCACAAGCAAAACTAATTGAATGTGGTTTTAACGCAGAAGACATTAACATCTTCCCTAATGACGACAACGAAGCTGTTGAAAACCTTGAATTAAAAGAAACAGTTGAAAACATTAGAGACATTCAAGATGCCTTGGTTAACGACGAAACATTAGACGAAAGAACAAAAAACACTCTTATTAACGAAGAATCTTACGAATTTGAAAGACTTATTAAAATTATTGAAAACACAAAAACTCTTGCCGACATTAACAAAAAAGATGTTGCTCCAATGTATGCTATGATTATTGAATCAACTTCAAGATTATATGCAAAAACAAAACGCATGGAAAAAATGCAACTAAGAGCAAAAGAAGCAACAAAAAGTTCATTCCTTAACTACAACCGTGGTGCTTATAGCAAAACTCCACGTGCCGACCGTGTTATTGAACAATACAACATTCAACTTGAAGAAAAAGCAAATCGTCCAAAAAACCCTACCGACATGGGTCGTGGTGGAATGTAATTTAAACCAAGAACAACAAAAAAGAACTTTGGAAAATCCAAAGTTCTTTTTTACTTATATTATTCTTTTACACCATTAGAAATAATTTCATCAAGCAGTTTTGCATATTCTTCATCGCTTATACTGCCTTCGTTTTTTAGATTTTTAATTAAAGCAATTTTTTCTGCCATATTGCTAAGTTTAAGTTTTTCACGCAAGTCATTTGCTGAAACTTGTGGGTTTTGAGTGTTAACAAATTCTTCTTGTCTGGTTGGTTCTTCTTTAACAAAACAAGCAATAATCACCAAAATTGTTGTCACAAAATTTATACCCAACAAAACACTTATACCACTTAAAACCAATGGTATGAATTTTAATTTTTGAAACATGATTGGTTTTAAGAAACAAAACCCTATGTAAACAGCGCCCGAAACACCATTGAATGCTGCAAAATAAATCATGTCTTGGCAAAGTTTATTTAATGTGCTAACAACATCTGTTTCGGCAATTTGCATTTCAATTAAAGCTTCTTTAAGTTGTGTTGTAATACCTGAAACATTGTTAATTAACATGTAAGAGCCATACGCATAAATCACACACATTAAAACAGCAAACACACCAGCCCAAGCAAGCAATCTTTTTCTTTTATTCATTTAATTGATAAGTCCTTTTATTGTGTAAGTTTATGTTATAAAACATATTTAATGTTTATATATACAAAAAGCAAGTTTTTTATTACTTGCTTTTTTTATCTAACGCTGTTCCTTTAATGATGTCAGCTTTAAGTTTTTCAAATTCTTCTTCGTTGATTATGTTTTGTTCTTTCATCTTGTTAAGCTTTTCAAGTTTTTCCATAATCTTATCAATATCAACTTCAACCTTAGGTTGGTCAATATCTTCGTCATCTTCAAATCTTAGGTTGTCGTCCTTTAACATAACTGCAACAATGTATAACACACCAACAACTGGGTTTACAACCAATGTGCAAATTATTGCCACTGTTAAAACAACACTTTTCTTTTGATAAAAATCAATTGATTTATACAAGCAAAATCTAATACTGATTCCACCAAACACCATACCAACAACCGAACCGGCTGTAAATAGCGATACAAACAATTGAACAATTTGAGCAGTAGTTTCCCAGTTTGAGCCGTCTTCGTTTACAAACTTTTCAATAACAGGCTCTAAACGTGTTGGTTGAAAAATGTAAAGAGCACACAAAATACCGGTAACCACACCGGATACAATCATCAATATTGCACTAGTAAACATTAGTATTCTTTTTGTTTTGCTCATTAACAGATTTTTACCTTATAAAATCCTAAAATCGATAATTTGTTATTTTATACAATTATACTGCTACAACTATTATAACACCTAAAAGTTATAAATGCAAAACTTTTTTTATTTTAATTTTCACTAAAAAACGTATTTTATTAATAAATTAATAAATATTTAACCAATTTTAAAAAAAACTTGCTTTATTTACCAACATTTTTACTGTTTTGCATAGCACTCAAAATTAAGTGTGTTAAATTTATTTTGCTTCACTTTTTTAAAATTATTTTAACAAATAAAATTTGATTAATTTTATGTTTTAAATTACTAAATTTTGTGTTAGAATTATAAACGAAAATAGGAGTTTATTATGGACGAACAACTAACAGAAATTTTAGAAAACGCACACGAAATTAAAGTTTACAACAATACCGAACTAACACATATTAATCAAGAACAAATCTTGCCACAACTTTCCGAAATGCTTGATAAGGCTTACTTTGCCCCAGCATTTGCAGTGGTTAGACCACAAGATTTTGAAAAAATGTTTAAAAAAGGTTTATGGGTTGAGTTTTGCTTTAACAGAACCAGAACTTTTGCTGAAATGCCTTTTGAAAAACTTATTATAAACATTAAGCCAGACCTGCTTGGATTTAATGTTATGCGTTACAACAATGGTGTGTATGATGGCAGATGTTTTTACTTAAACCTTACCAATTACACAACAAAGTTTTACAAACATTTAAACAATCTTTTAAAACAAGAAAAAGCATAATCAAATTTGATTATGCTTTTTTTAAACACCTTCTAAATTAAATGGTGGAATATATTCTTCACTTGCACTATCCAAACTTTGCAAATATCCATTTTTTAAGCCAATTTTTTGAAAATGGTTTAACACCATTTTATATTCTATTGGTTTTAATTTACGATTTATTTCAGGGTATTTTTCAACATTAAAATACGGCGTGTATTGTCCCATAACCGAAACAATTGTTTCTTCACCTAAATTTTCCAAAATCCAATCAAGCACTTTAAAACTATCAGTCATTAATCCTGGCAAAACCATATGCCTAACAACCACACCTTTTATTAACATTCCATTAGAATTATAAACATTGTTTG
>JAZRJQ010000030.1:0-3279 GCA_045645925.1 Clostridia bacterium
GAATGTGCTTTGGTTTGATTTATTTTTTAAACTTAAAAACAACATTTAGTGGTTTAATAATTTATGGTTTTGAAATTCCTATAAGTTTGTTTATTCTTTTGGGATTGTTCTATTTAAAAATTTTATTGTTTCTAATTAACTACATAAAACATAAAAATAGTTATTCCAATTTCTATTTTGATGTAAAGCTCAAAAATAATAGAAATTCAGTTAGAGTTACTGGCTTTTTGGATAGTGGTAACCAAATTCAAGTTGATGATTTTGGATTAACGGTAATAAATTATAAAACTTTATTAAAACTATATCCTAGTTTAAATGTAAAAAGTTTGATTATGGGGAATTTGGAAGAGTGTGAACTTACAAATGCAAAGTTTGTTAATATGGTTAATTCTGGGGGTAAAAGTAAAATGTTAACCTTTGATGTTGAAGAACTTGAAATTACAGATGATAAAAACAAAGTAGTAACTTTGAAAAATCAAAAATTAGGATTAGCCAAAACCAACTTTGGTGGAAAATTTGATTGTTTGCTTAGTTTGGAATTGTTTAATTAGGGGGATAATATGTTTAAAATTATAAAAAAATTATTAAGTTTGATATTGGGTAAAAAAGAAGAAAATTTATTGTTTTATTTGTGCAATGATAAAGCTTTACCACAAGCACTAAGTGAAGATGAAGAACACAAGCTTATTGGTTTGATTGGTGAACAGCCAGAATATGCAAAACAGCAATTAATTGAACATAATTTAAGGTTGGTTGTGTATATTGCAAAAAAGTTTGAAAATGCTGAAACTGAATTGGAAGATTTGATTAGTATTGGTAGTATTGGACTTATTAAAGCAGTAAATTCTTTTAATGCTGAAAAAAATATAAAGATTGCAACTTATGCTAGCAAGTGTATAGAAAACGAAATTTTGATGCATTTACGTAAAATTTCAAAAATAAAACAAGAAATAAGTTTGAATGAACCGTTAAAAGCAGATTCTGACGGAAATGAACTTATGCTTTGTGATGTTGTTCCTAGTGAAGAAAATACACCTGAAAACAATATGGATAATAAAACGGAAATTAAAATTTTGTGGCAAATAATAAATAAGCTAAATGGTAGGGAACGTGAAATTATGATTATGCGTTTTGGACTAAATGGTCAAGATGAGCAAACTCAAAAGGAAGTTGCTGAAAGTTTGAATATTAGTCAGAGTTATATAAGTAGATTAGAAAAGAAAATTGTTTCAAGAATAAAAAAAGAAATGTTAAAAATTTCATAATTGTTAACTGTTTCCATTATCGATATTTTAAAGTGTTTTTATAAAATGTATCACCAAAAAACAATGAATATTAATTTCTAATTTGGGAATTATATGTAAAAAAACAATTGTTTGAGGTGAAAATGGGAAACAAAGTTGAAATTACAGGTGTTAACACATCTTTACTTCCAAAACTTACGGGCAAACAAATGGCAGAATTGATGTTAAAAGTTAAAGATGGTGATAAATTTGCACGAAATGAGTTCGCTTATGCAAATATGCGACTTGTTTTAAGTGTGGTTCAAAGGTTTAACACATCAAAAGATAATATGGACGACATCTTTCAAGTTGGTTGCGTTGGGCTTATGAAAGCAATTGATAATTTTGATGTTAGTTTAAATGTTAAATTTTCAACATATGCTGTACCTATGATTATTGGTGAAATTAAAAGATTTTTGCGTGATAACAATTCAATTAGAGTGTCACGTAGTTTACGTGATATTGCTTATAGGGCATTAAAAGCAAGAGAAGAGTTAAGTAAGGATAGGGTTGATGAGCCAAGGATTGAAGAAATTGCTGAAATGTTACAAGTAAAAGTTAAAGATGTTGCCATTGCGTTAGATGCAATTTCAAATCCTGTTAGTTTGGGTGATCCTGTTTATAATGATGGTGATGACACCATTTATCTTATGGATCAGGTGTCAGATAGTAAAAATAGTGAAGAAGTATGGCTTGAAAATATTAATTTAAAAGAAGCGCTTAAAAAATTAAATCCACGTGAAAAAGAAATTGTGTTGCTTCGTTACTATATTGGGAAAACGCAAATGGAAGTTAGTGAACAAGTTGGAATTAGTCAGGCGCAAGTTAGTAGGTTAGAAAAAACAGCAATTGAACAAATTAAAAAGTGTTTTTAAAAAGGTGACATAAGTCACTTTTTTTGTTTGAAAACAAAAAATTGAAGTGGGTATTGAAATCTTGTTTGTTTTGTAATACAATATTAATGTTAACAATATCACAAATAAGGTGGTTATTATGGAACAAAAAGATAATTTGGCAATTACAGAAGCTGTTAAAACTATGGATAAATTGCTTAAAAAATATGGGTATGCACATTTTAATGCTGGAATTACAAACGAGTTGTTGCAAGAAACAGCAAAACATGGCAAGATTTGGTATGGTGCATATTCTCAAAGATGCATGATTCCAGAAGATAAACTAATTTATCCAACTGGTAAATTGGAATATGAAGATTGTGAAAAAATTGAACAAGAACATGAAGTTTATCTTGCAAAATTGGAAAATGACTATTCATTTATTTGCTCAATGGCAACTGCAAAAATAATTGTTGATAAGTTAACTGAAAAAACAACAGCGTGTTCAAGCGAAATTTTAAAACTAACTGAGCAACAATCAAAACATGAAACTTTTTGTGAAAATGTTTTAGATGCATATGCCGAAGCGGGTGTTTCGCCATTAATTTTAAAAAGTTTTGCTTTAAATCAAAATTCAAAATATGCAGATACTGTTGAAGAGTTAAAAGTAATTGAAGAAAAGGTTTTAAAACTTGATAAGAAAAATGTTGTTATGTTAAGTGATTCAAACAAACTTAAAAATGCTATTAACACAATTGAAACCAACACCTATTTAAAATATTCTGATCCGGAAGATGGTTCAACATGTGTTAGATATAACTATCAACTTCATGTAAATAAAATTCAAGATAAACAAATTGGTAAATTGAAAGTTTAATAAAAAGACAGCAAAAATATAGTTGCGTCTTTTTGTTTTTTGTCATAAAAAATTAATATGTTTATTATTTATATATATAATATAATAGAATATATATAAGAATTTTGAACTAAATTGATTTAAAACATATGGTTAAAATGCACAAAAGTGAAAGGAAAAGGTGTAAAAACGAGAAACACACGGAATGGCGGGTAAGGGTAGAAAAAAGTTTTAAAAAAAAGTTTAAAAAAAGTGTTGACTTGGATTTTGATATATAGTAAACTACCAATGCGTTCAACAAAAGAGC
>JAZRJQ010000031.1:0-4155 GCA_045645925.1 Clostridia bacterium
GTTTTGGCCCACTAAAACCAGTAGGACTTACAGACCCTAAGACTGGTAGATATCCTTATGCTTGTGTACAACTTCGTAGGGAAACAAACAATCTAGATATGTTTAATATGGTAGGATTTCAAACTAATCTTACATTCAAAGAACAAGATAGAGTGTTTAAGCTTATACCAGCACTTAAGAATGCTGAATTTTTAAGGTTTGGTGTTATGCATAGAAACACCTTTATAAATGCACCGACTATTTTAAATAGATATTTCCAAGTTAAGGCATATCCAAATGTGTTTGTTGCTGGTCAATTAAGTGGTGTAGAGGGGTATGTAGAAAGCATAGCTGGTGGATTGTTGTGTGCTATAAATATTGACAAACACTTAAACAATTTGCCTATGGTGGATTTTACAAATCAAACTATGATAGGTGCATTGTCAAACTATATAGAATGTGCTAATCCAAAACATTTTCAACCTATGGCTAGTAATATGGGTATATTAAATGGTGTTGGTGAAAGAATAAAAGATAAAAAAGAAAAGTATAAAAAACTGAGCGATATTGCATTAAACAAAATGAAAGAAATTATCGAAGAAAATTCTATTAATTAAGGAGAATATTATGGAATTATCACCAAAGCAAATTGTTGTTGAGCTAGATAAATATATTATTGGTCAAAGCAAAGCAAAACGTGCTGTTGCAGTTGCTTTAAGAAATAGATATCGTAGAAGCAAATTGCCAAAAGAAATGCGTGATGAAATAACGCCTAAAAACATTATTATGAAAGGTCCAACTGGTGTTGGTAAAACCGAAATTGCAAGACGTTTAGCAAAATTGGTTAAAGCTCCTTTTGTTAAAGTTGAAGCAACCAAATTTACCGAAGTTGGTTATGTTGGTCGTGATTGTGAAAGCATGATTAGAGATTTGGTTGATGTTTCCGTTCGTTTGGTAAAAGAAGAAAAGTTGCACGAAGTTGGTGTTAAAGCAGAAGAAAATGTTAACAATAAAATTCTTGATGTTATTTATCCAGTCAGACGTCAAGAAAACCCAGATAAAGATGTTGATGTTTTACGTAAGGAAATAATGGAAGATATTGTTTCTGGTAAATTGGATAGCGAAATTATTGAAATTGCTGTTACTGATAATGCTAAACCAATTGGTGTTATGGCAGGTATGGGTGCTGAGCTTGACTTGGGTAATATGCTAGGTTCAATTTTTCCACCACAAAAAAAGAAGAAAAAATTAACTGTTGAAAAAGCAAAAGAACTTTTAATTGCCGAAGAAAGCGATAAGTTGATTGATACTGAAAGTTTAAATGCCGAAGCAATTAGACGTGCTGAACAAGAAGGTATAATTTTTATTGATGAAATTGATAAAATCGCTGGCAAAAATTCAAAAGGACCAGATGTTAGCCGTGAAGGTGTTCAACGTGATATTTTACCACTTGTTGAAGGTTGTAACGTTACAACCAAGTATGGCGTGATTAAAACTGACTATATTTTGTTTGTTGCGGCAGGCGCATTCCACATAACAAAAGTTGATGATTTAATTCCTGAATTCCAAGGAAGATTCCCAATTAGAGTTGAATTAAACAACTTAACAAAGGAAGACTTTTTCAATATTCTAACAAAGCCAAAAAATGCATTAACAAAACAATATGCTGATTTGCTTTGTGTTGATAACATAAACCTAACATTTACCGAAGATGCTTTGCAAGAAATTGCATATATAGCAGAACGTGAAAATGAAAACGATGAAAACATTGGTGCTAGACGTTTGCATACAATTTTAGAGTTATTGCTAGAAGATATTTCATTTAATGCAGATGGAAGTCATCCAATGCTAGATGTTGTTATAAACAAAGAATATGTTCAAAAGGTTTATAACGATTCTGGATTAAAAAACTCAAAGAAAAAACTTCCATTAGGATTTAATATTGTAAATGAATAAAGAAGTACTAAACAAAGAGAAAGAATATTTAAAAGAAGTAGAAGGTGTAATTGAAGAAAACATCAAGTCTTTATCAATCTTTTTGGAAACTGAAAAAAGTCAAATTCAAGAAGAAAAGTATGCTATGCGTGAAAACTATGCAACAGCAACCGATGTTGATGATACTTTTTTAGATATTTATATGCGCTCTAATGAGTATGATGAAAAAGTTAAGGAAAAAACTCAGCTAGAACGAATGAAAAGAAATCCATATTTTGCACGTGTTGACGTAAAAGAAGATGGAAATTCTTTGTCATACTTTAATTATATAGGTTACAGAAGTTTAACTGATAAAGATGGCGGATTTTATATTATTGACTGGCGTGCTCCTTTTGCAAGTTTGTTTTACGATTACGATAAGGGTAAATATTCTTATTCAACCATTAATGGTGTTGTAAACGGTGAAATTTTAAACAAACGTCAGTTCAAAATTGAAAATGAAGAATTGAAATATTATTTTGATGCAGATATAAAAGTTGATGATGATATTTTACAAGAAACATTGTCGGGCACAACCAACGAAAAAATGAAAAATATTGTTGCTACAATTCAACGTGAACAAAACCAAATTATTCGTTGTAGTGAAAAGTTTAACACATTGGTTTTGGGTGTTGCTGGTAGTGGTAAAACAAGTATTGCGTTGCACCGTATTGCATATTTGCTTTACAAGTTAAAAGGTAAACTTAAAAGTAGTGAAGTTTTAATTTTGTCACCAAATGAAATGTTTTCCGGTTATATTTCAGAAGTTTTGCCAGAACTTAACGAAGATAATGCGTTAAACACAACTTTTGAAAAAATAATTAAAAATGAATTAGGTGAAAATATTGAATTTGAAACAAAAAAAGAACAAGTTGAACGTAAAATTTTTGGTAAATATCCTTGCGATGAGTCTAAAAACGAATATCAATTCTTAATTGATTTATATAAATATTTGATTAAGTTTTGCACAAAAGGGTTTAAACCAACAAACATTAAGTTGGGTGCGTACAATATACCTGACACAAAGATTGCTGGAATGTATTTTAAATCGTTTTCAAAAGTGTTACCTTACAAACGAATTGAGTGGATTATTGAAAATTTGATTGACACATATTTTGCTAATTTTGAAAAGTTAGAATTTAAACTTCAAGAATTTTTAAAGGCAAAATTATACAGGATGTTTGTTAATAACAATCCAATTAACATCTATAAATTATTCTTAAAATCTCAAAACAAAAACTTTTCGTTAATCAAGGGTAAAATTAAACATGAAGATATTATTCCAATTTTAATGATTAATTACTTTTTGTATGGTAGCATTGACTATACATCTTTTAAACACGTTGTTATTGACGAATCACAAGATTATAATGCAATTCAATTGTTTTTATTAAATAGTTTTTTTAACTGTCCAAAAACAATTGTGGGCGATGTGGGTCAGTCGTTAAACGTTGATAGCACAAACAATATTGTTAATAATATTGAACAAATTTTTAGTGTTTCAAATGCTGAGCATAAACTTGTTAATGTTGATAATTTTGAATTAAAAGAAATGAAAAAATTAAACTTAACCAAAAGTTATAGGTCAAGTTACCAAATAACAAATTTGGCTAATTCTATTTTAAACAGAACTGACTGCGAACCAATCAAACGTGTTGGTATTGAACCAGAATTGGTTAAAATTCAAACAAAAGCACAATTGGCAAAAAAGGTTAAATTGCTATTAGAAAGCTATAAACAACAAGGTTTTAATAACGTTGGGATTATCACAAAAACAAGTAAAAATAGTAAAGAATTATACAACTTGTTAAAAGACGATGTTTCAGAATTAAAACTTATTACCGAAAATGACAATTATTTAAATGGCGTTGTTGTTTTAGATGCGTTTAGTTCAAAAGGATTAGAGTTTGATGCTGTAATAATTTTTAATGCAAATTCAACAGAATATTCTAATGAATTAGAACGTCAACTTTTGTACGTTGCAGTAACAAGGGCTTTACACCAAATAAGTTTGTTATATACAAACGAACCAAGCCAATTTATTGCAAATTATTTTAATAAAACAAAAGATTAATATGGGTGAATTATGTCTATATTTGAAAGAACATCACTTTTGATTGGTGATGAAAAATTGCAAAAACTTAATAACAGCCATGTTGCAGTTTTTGGCGTTGGTGGTGTTGGTGGTTACACACTAGAAAT
>JAZRJQ010000032.1:0-3819 GCA_045645925.1 Clostridia bacterium
GTGAGTGAAAAAATGAAAGCCTGTCGCAATCGTGACAGGCTTCTTTGTTAATTGGTAGTATTGATTTGTTAAAATTTTACAAAATTATAACAACGAATTTTATAAAGTTGAATATAATGGACTTATTGGTTTTGTTCAAAAATCCGAAATACAATTGGTTAATGAAACACCTAAAACCCCCTATCCAAACAACATAAAGTTTAATATTGGTCAAACAAGTTGTTACATGCGTTCACTACCTAAAACAAAAGATATTACCGATAACACCTTAAAAGTAATTCCTGCAAACACCAAAAATTTGAAATTTATTGGAAAAATTGTTGGCGAAGAAGCAATTGATTTTAAGGGTTCAATTTGGTACTTAACTGAATATGACGGCGAAGTTGGATATGTATATTCAGGTTACACAAATTCAATATCAGCTGTTTCAAAAAACATTGAAAAAGTTACAAATTTTACAGGCTCTGACTTTACAAAAATAAATCCTTTAACAAATTTTCAATGCATAATTATAATTTTGTTAACACTAATTCCCACACTAATAATTCTTTATTTGCTTTATGTACCTAAAAAATTAAAAAAGATTAAAACAAATCCAAAAAATATTGATAAAAACATTTCAAACCTAGAATTTTTTGATGAAAATCTTTAATAAAAATAAGAATAACTTTTAGAAATATTAGTGTTAAAATCGTTTAAAACAAGTTTCATTAATTTAAATTGTTCATTAGATTTTTCTTTACTTGAAAACATTTTTGCCGTGCTATTAATCACTTGAAAATATGCATTTTTAATCCAGTTTTCATTCTTTAAATAATCGTTTAACTTTTCAGCATTAAAGCCAAGTTCACTTAAATTACACGAAAATCTGGCAATTGCCAATTCTTTTCTTCTAAAAAATGTACGTTCACTTATGTTTAAAATTTCTTGAACCTTTTTGTAGTTAACACAATCAACATAAGCCAATGATAAAATCCTAAAATCATTTATTTTTAATTTGTTAAGCGCTTTTTCAATTATAACTTTTAAATTAATTATTTTAATTTTACGTTCGGTTAGTTCAATAATCTTGTTTGAATCTGCTATTGTTGAGTTGTAAATTGAATGATTAAATGCCGAATTAACGCCTATACGCTTAATTAAGTTGTCAATTGAATTTGCCATTGTCCCCAAATGCCTATACAAACCAATTAACGTTTTACCCCATACTTCGTTTTCTAATTTCCTTTTCATGTTTCCCCCTTTGGCATAACTGCCCTTATTGTAACTTGTTAAATTTTTAAAAGTCAAAAGTATATGCCATATTTTTGTAAAATATTCAATATTTTTGTAAAATTGTGTAAAAAAATGTTGATTTAGGGTCATTAATCAAACATTTGTTCTATAATATCACCCATAATATGACAACAGTTTGTCATAAATAAGAAAAATTATATAAAATTTTTAAATAAAAAAAAACTACCATTTTTTTAATTAATGGATAACGACTTAACTAATTTAATGGTAATTTTTAATTATATTTGTTATACTAATATAGTTAATATATAAATATTTGCTTAAAAACTTTTAAACATAGGATAAATACATATGAAAAAATTGGCATTATTGGGTTTATTATTAATTTCAACAATTTTTACAGGTGCAAAGTCACCTGTTTTTGCCGATTCAAATTCTGCAAGCACAAAAACAGAAGTTGTTACTTTTGTTAACAATCAAAACCAATATAACATTGGAAATCTTCAAAGTTTTGCTGTAAACAACAATTCAATTTATTTATCAAATGAAAATTTTAATGTATTTAATAAAACAACAAAAACAAACACAATTTTAAACTATCCTAATGTTACTGAAATTAAACAAACCGAAAATTATGTAATTTTTAAATCTAATGATTCATTAAAAATTTTAAAAAACAATATCGAAGTAATAGTTGAAAATTTAAGCAATATTACATGTGATAAATTTAACGCATACGAAAAAAATGATGTTTTGTATGTTTCTTACACATCAAACAAAACATTAACCATTGTTAAAGTTGAAAACAACACAATTGTTGATAAACACATCACATCAATAAATGCAAATTCAAGTTTTTCAGCAATTTGTTTAAACAACAACTACACTTACGCAATTTTGCAAACAAATTCAAATTATAGTTTTATAAAATTCAACAATCAAACTGTAAGCCAAACTTCACTTTCATTCTCCTACCCTAATTGTTCAGGTTTGGAATTATTGGAAACAGAAAATGAAACATATTTTGTTTTAACTGCATATTTAAATCAAACATTAATAATCCTACAAGAAGACAACACTGAATTAGTTACTGCATGCCAAAAAAATATTTTAGGAATTAAAGGCGCATCTGTTGCACTTGGCGAATTAGCAAGTATTACTGATGTTAAAACATATAATGGACTTGTTTATGTTGCCGACACAATAAGCAAAGCAATTCAAAGCTTTAAAGTAAATGAAACCGAATTGGAACCTGTAGCAATTGAAATGGCTTCTGCTAGCTTGGAAAAAGGATATTTTAACAATGCTAACGATGTTACATTGGTTAACGATAATACAATTTTAGTTGCCGACACAAAAAATAACAGACTTCAAAAGTTTGTTGATGGAAATATTGTTGTTACCGACACATTTAGTGGAGCTACAATTGAAAATCCATTATTCTACACCACAAATAATAATATTGATTACTACTATTATTACGATGAATATTTGATAAAATACAACGAAACATCAACCGAAAAAATCAACATTGGTTCAGATGTTAGTGATTTGAAAGTTGATGAGAATGAAAACATTTACTATATTGATTATGCAACATGCGCTTTAAAAATTATAAATGCTGGCTCAAAAATCCCTGAAATTTTAGTTAACAATTTAAACATTGACAACCTATCAAATCTTGAGATTTTAAATAATAATACTGTCGCAATTAATTACAATAAATTAATCTACTTGATTGATTTAGAACAAAAACAATTAATTCAAACATTAAATTTAAATGAAAACATACAATCAATTTCCAGTGATTATTACAACAATGTTTATGCCTTAACTTCTTCTGGAATTATAAAGATTAACAACAATAATAACACATTAACAATTGGTGAAATTTTAAGTTACAACACATCAAACCTAAACCAAATTGTTATAAACAAAATTGATGGTTGCATTTATGCTTACAATAAAGCAAACAATAACATAATAAAAATTACAAATTCAAATTTTGTTAACAATTTGCAAGATTTTAAACACAGCGTAACAACTGAAAATTTTGAAGCAAAAACAACAATAGTTACAACTGGTGTTGTTAAAAACGATTGCTATATTTCAAACTATCCACACAACACAAACCCAAGCATAAAATTGACTAATGAAACAAACGTTTTTGTTTTAGATGAAGTTGAAAACAGTTACCACATTATGTACAACAATAACAACACAATAAAATATGGTTACATTGCAAAAAACAATTTAACAATTGTAAACAAACAAATCAACGAACCTACAACAGTTATTGTTATTAACAAAAACACAAAACTTTACAAACTACCAACCTTCTTGTGTGATGAAAATAATTTAAACTTTTATTACACATCTACTCAACTGCACGAACATCTTGAAGCAGTTAACCTAGAACTTTCAACAATTGACAACTCACAATATTTTGCAGTTAAATATAACAATAAAATTTTGTATGTTAATGCAAGTGACATCACATTGTTTGATACCGAAGAAATAAAATCACTTCCAGATTTAAATGCACAAATTATTACAACCGAAAACAAAACAATACATTTACTA
>JAZRJQ010000033.1:0-10901 GCA_045645925.1 Clostridia bacterium
GTGGTTGTTATAGTTTCAACTTCTTCTTCATATTCTTCTGTTTTTTGAACAACCTTCATTAAGTATAATGCATATCCAACTGCAACAAAAGTTATAACGATTGAAATTATTATTGTTTGTAAATCGGTTGTGTTGCAAAACATTGAAAGAGCGTTAACTAATCCATGAGTTGCAATGCAAGGCAACAGTGATTGGCTTTTGTAAAACATTACAACAAACAAAAATCCAACTGCTGATGCATATACAATTTGGCATAATCCTGCAACCAAATCGGTTGAGCCATTTAGAAGATTTACAATGTGTCCAATTCCAAATGTTAAACTTGAAACAATTATTGCCGAAGTTAAATTTGTTTTTTCCATTGCTTTAAAAAGCAGTCCTCTAAAAATTAATTCTTCAACAATACCAACCAAAATCATGCTTCCAACAAACAAGAAAATTTCGATGCTTGTAAAGTTTGGATTGTTTAAACCAAACCAAACATTGGTTGAAATTAAAACAAGAAGTGGAATGTAATACAAATAATATTTTGGTTTTTGTTTTGGAAGTCTTAGTCCATATTTTGAATTTAGTTTGTTTGCGCAAATCCAAACAAACAATGCAAAAGCCATTATAAACAAAACAATAAATGTTACAACTTTTTCAATTCCAATCATTTCAGACATGTAGTCTCCAAAGTTGCAAGCAATAATATAAATAAAAATCCAAAGCAGTGCGAACAGTAATTCGCTTTTTCCGTAAAGTTTGTTCATGTTAAATCCTTTAAAAGTTTTCTACAAAAGTATATCATATCTTAACAACTTTTAAAAAATGTTTAATAATTTATTATTAAAAATTTTAATGGCTATGTTATACTAAAAGCGGATAAGGAGGGATTATGGAAGAAGATGATGTTTTAATAACAAAAGCTTATACTAGCGAAATGAACAAACACAGATTGGCAAAAATTTTCTACCATTTAACTGTTACAACAGGAATTATTGTACCTTCGTTATTGTTGTTATTGTTTTTAGCACCTGTAATGACAGGCATGGTATATTTGATTATAACTATTTGCATTTTTCTTATGTGTGTTGTTTTGATTATTTGTACATTTGGTGTTTTGTTACTGGAAGAAAATGGTCTTATTGCAAAATTATGGGGAAACATTGAGAAGTTTGGTAACATGACTAATTCTGTTGCTCAACTAAGCCAATTGTGTTTTGAATTAGCAAAATATGTTTCGTTTGTTGGAATTGCTTGTGGTGTAACATCTATTGTGTTGTTGTCTTTAACAAATCAAAAGGGTAGAGTTGGAAATATTATTTGGTCTAGCATATTTACTGGATTGATGACTCTATTTGTTATTGTCTATTTTGTTGGAGGTGTGCTAGGGGTATGGTAAATTTGAATGTAAATATTGTTGGCTACAATCCAGCTTTGCAAAATATAACAATTAATGATAACTTTTGTAAAATTAAAAAAAATAAAGATAGGACTAGAACAATTCAAACCCAAGTTGAAGACGGCAAGGTTGAAATCACTGTTTTAAAATACCATCACTATTCTGGTAAATATTGGGTTTGGTGGAACTTATTATGTTTCTTTGTGAGTGTTTTTGGAATTTTTGACGTTAAACCAGACAAAAAATTTGTTGTTGTGGAATACAAAAGTATTGTTGATGTTAAAACTGATTCAAATATAACATTAAAAATTCAAAGGTTTGAAGATGGTGGGAAATTTTTAGAACTTGAAACCGAAAATGAAGTTGAAGAAATTTCAAACAAACAATACTATGATAGAGATGCAAGAAAAAAACATAAGAAAATGAACAAAATAAAAGTTGGTGCATTTGTTGCGTGTGTAGCAATTGTTGCAATTTTGGTGTTTGTTTTATAAAAAAAGGGGGCATTTATGAAAGTTTTTATTAAAAATAAATTAATTTCGCTTGGTGGAAGTTCGGAAGTATTAAACGAAAACCAAGAATCAATTTATAAAGTAAAAGGCAAAGTGTTAACTTTTACTAAAAAGAAAACAATGTATCATATGGAAGGTAATCTTCTTTATACAATTAGAAATAAGTATTGGATTGCATACACTAGTAAAGTTATGGTGTATGATGCAGATGGTGTTAAAGTTGCAACAATCAAAAAACATAGATGGAGTATTGATGCAAAATACAAAATTGAAGATTGTGTTGATGAAATGAGTATTGAAGGCAAAATTTGGGGATTAGAAAGCAAAATAATGAGAAATGAAGAAGTTGCAGCTACAATTACCAGACAATTTACTCTTGTTAATGATGCTTTTACTTTGGAAGCAGATGAAAAAGATATTCCTTTTATGACTGCGTTAGTTATTGCTTTTGATAATATTACTGATAAAAGAGAAAAAAATAGAAAAAAATAAAAAGGAGTGACATATGAAAAAGAAATTTTTAACATATCTAATGTCGGTGTGCTTCTTAATTTCGTTTTCTTTAATTTGTACTGCATGTAGCTGTTCAATAAAGGATCCACCTTCAAAAAATTTGGAAGATATCACAATTGAAAGTGATTTAATTCAAAATGGGCGTGTAACAGTTGTGTATCAACCTTCGTTTGCAGATTATTTTAGTTTGTCAGATTTTAAGGTTTATGCAAACTTTTCGGATGACACAATTCAAGATGTAACACAGTACATAACTATGAAAACACAAGGACCTTTTACTGTTGCAGAAGGTGGACAATTGGTTTTTTCTTACAATGATGAATCTATAAGTGTTCAAGTAACGGTTACACCAAGAAATATTAATGGCTCAGAATTTGTTGTTGGTAATTTGGCAGAATCTTATGTGTTGCCAGCAGCTAATGAAAGTGTTAGACCAGAAGTAACACTTGCATGGGGTCAAACAACACTTGTTAAAAACACTGATTTTACTTTAAGCTATGGTGCAAACGATTACACTGCAATTGGTGAAAATGGCGGTTATGTTTTGCTTACTGGTACAGGAAATTACATGGGCTCAATTTCAAAAACTTTTGATATTGAACCAATTGGGTCAGTTCAAGATATTGAATTTAATCCAACTGCTCAGTTTGAATATGATGGTGAAACTCACAACATTGCAATTCCAGAAAATGTTTATGCAAACCACGAAAGTGTTTTAAGTGTAAATTATGCTTATTCAACCGATGATGGAACAACATGGACTTCAACAACAGGTGATATTCCTGCAAATGTTGGAGCGTATAAGGTTAAAGCTATTTTTGTTATGAAAGCTGGTTATGCCCAACTTCCAGACAAAGTTAAAAATGTTAGCGTTGTTCCAACAAGTATTGCAAATGCTTATAAATCAGATGTTGTAACAAGTGCTACTTTTAGTGGACAACCAATAGAAGTAACCA
Organism: Clostridia bacterium; assembly: GCA_045645925.1. GTDB lineage: Bacteria > Bacillota > Clostridia > Christensenellales > UBA1242 > UBA6345. The sequence continues at coordinate 3,366 of JAZRJQ010000033.1, forward strand.
CAGAATTGGCCAACTTAAAATTAAATCAAGATAGTCAAGACTTATTAACATTTGGAACCGATTTTGTTGTTGATACAACTTACAACGAAAATGGTTTTGTTAATGGTTACAAAAACAATGTTAACATTGGCACTGCCGAAGTTAGAGTTAAAGGTGTTGGCAACTATAATGGTTCAAGAACATTAAGTTTTATCATTGAACAAAAAGAAGTTTTAGCAAATCAAATTAATATTCTTGGTTTAAAAACAAATTATATTTTTACAGGTTCTAACATAACTGAACCAAATTTAAAGGTTTTTGTTGAAGGTAACGAATTGCGTGTTGGTACAGACTATGATGTTACATATTACAACAATAAATATGCTTCAACAAGTCTTCCTGTTGTTAAAGTAACATTAAAAGGTAATTATATAGGTAACACTCAAAAAGATTTTGACATTTTGCCTTATAGTTTAGATGTTTCAAGCTTGCAATTTAGTGCTGATGCTGGTAGCAATGCGTTAATTTATAACGCTAGCAATCAATTTGTTGAATATACACAAAGTTCGCTTTCTGCATGGCTAACAAGTTTGGCACAAGCAGATGCTGCAACTGGAACAAATTATGCTGGCTTAATTTATACACCACAAAACACAACAGGTGTTTTAACAATCGGTTATGAATACTTAACAAAAACACAATATGATTCATATCCTGCTGTTCCACATAATGTTGCAGACAATTATTATGTTCGTGCAACATTTAAAAGTGTTGATGGTGTTGCAGAGGCTAACGAAATTTTAAATTCAATTAAAATTATGAAAGGTGGATATGTTGTTAATTCAAAGCAAATTGAACACAATTTTGCAATTAAACCATTCCACCTAACAAAACAAAATTCTGTTTTGCAATATGTTGAAAATTATGGCGTAGAAGCTCCACATTTTACTTATGGAACAAATGGTGGAATTCTTGAACCTGCCGCAAGATTGTTGGTTGATATTAATGCTGATGGCGAAAACGAAGAATATACCGATGTTTACGATTATACTGGTGTTAAAAACGAAATTGGCATTGTTTATGAAAGAACTTATGAAACAAATTCTAGAATTTATCCTGCATCAAACTATGCTTACAAAGTTATGGTAAATGGTGGCAATAATTTTATTGTTGATGAAGATGTTTACCTTGCTTATTATGTTGATAGTTGTGTTATTACTGCTGATAACTTTAATGAATATTTCGAAAATCCTACAGTTACAAGAATTAAAGGTAACGAAAAAACACAAGCCTTGTACGTTTCAGATGCTGTTACAACAAGTAAAGTTGTTTCGTTTGATGAGCGTGACAAATATGTGTTCTACATTAAAAGTTTAGAATCAACAGAATCAATTTCTAAATTAAAATGTGCTTCTGTAACAATGAAAATGAGTTCTTCAACTGGCTATAATTCGAACTATGTTATGAATGGTACAGTTGACCTAACTGTTGTTGAACTTAACCCAGTTACAATGGGAATTTATACAGAAATTAAAATAAACAAAACCGAAAATAATTATGCTACTGCTCAAGATGTTACAAATACATTCTTTAAAGACTATGACACATTGCCATATGGAACTTATGTTTACTTTAAAACTGCTGAAGATGTTGAAATAACAAAAGATGTTCATAGCGAAACATTAAGTATGGTTGGTGATAAACTTGTTAAAGGTGATTATGTTGTTGAAGAATTGTTTGGTTTCACAAAAACTATTGAAGCTCCTAACGGTGCAGATTATAGAGTTTATCAATTAGATTATCACGATAAACCAAGTGCTCATTTCTACTTTAACTCAGCTTACGAACCATTAAATGGTCAAACAGTTACCACATTTACAACTTATTCTGTTTATGCAAGTTTCCCTGAATTGGTAACACCAATAGGCTTGGTGGTTCAAGTTAATGATGGTAAAACCACTTTGGACTCATGTGAACATGCTGAAAGTGGAATGGTTAAAGAAAATTATTATCGTGCTGTTATTTCTAAAAACCTAGACGTTCCTGAAAATATTTATGTTGAATATACACTTCCAACAGAGTATACAAGTTGGGGTTATAGATATGGTTTAAATGATAGTGTAACATATAAAGCAGGTAATAATTCCATTGCTATAACAACAATAAGTGAAGACTTTGTTTATGGCGCAAAACTATGGATTTATGTTGATGATATTCTTGCATTTACTATTGAATTTGATTTTGAATATGAAACCGAAGAAATTTATGCATTGTCACATGCATCAAATTGGAGTGGTGAAGTGTTCTACATGACAAAGGTTGAAAAAGCAAATGTTACAAACTTTGCAGTTGGCAACGAATTTGAAGTTAACGTTAACGAAAGTTTGTATGGTGAAATTATTAATATTTGTGCCGATATTAACACTGTTGCAGGTGCTGATGGTTACGATGTTGTAAGTAATTCAGGTGTTGGATTTACCGAAATTGTGGATATGGAAATTTACATAATCAAATTCTGGAAAGATGGCGATCCTAAAACAATTATTGCTGAATATCAAATTTCTATTGAAAACTAAACTAAAAAAATCACTGGCAAACCGGTGATTTTTTTGTTTTGATAATTTGTAATAATTTTTTTATTTTTGCACAACTTAAACATATAAACAAAAAAGGAGAATTTGTTATGGATTCACAAATTATTAAAACAGGCGAAAAACCAGGTAGTGGCACATATTCTTGCACAAACTGTGGTCAAGATGTAAGTGTGGGTGAATATGATAAAATGCCACCATGTCCACGTTGTTCAAATAATGAATTTACAAAATGCTAAAAACAAGAGCACCAAGGTAACACTTGGTGCTCTTTGTTTGGGTACTTTTAGTGTGTTGTAATATTTTAATAGATTACAGAAAAATTTCTGTAATCTTTTTTGTTTTTAATATGGCTTTATAAAGCCGATATTTTAATATGAAAAAACAAATTAAAAAAATAATAAATAATTTAACAAAAAATTATTGACATTGCTTGAATAATTGGTTATTATAATATTGCCTTAATTTTAAGGTTGTTTGTCGCGGGGTGGAGCAGCTCGGAAGCTCGTCGGGCTCATAACCCGAAGGTCGTAGGTTCAAATCCTGCCCCCGCTACCATTTATGGTCCCATGGTCAAGAGGTTAAGACATCACCCTTTCACGGTGGAGTCAGGGGTTCGATTCCCCTTGGGACTACCATTTTGGCGGCGTAGCTTAGTTGGTTATAGCGTGCGGTTCATACCCGCAAGGTCGTAGGTTCGAATCCCACCGCCGCTACCATTAAAATGGCTACACGCCATTTTTTTTGTTGAATTAGGCTTTAAAAAACACCACATGCAAAATGTGGTGTTTTTTAGTTAAAAACTTTGTTATTATTTAAAATTGTCGGGCTGTTTGGTTTTAGTTGTTTTGCAAGCAAATGATATTTTTTTGCTTTTGAAAATTCACCTAATTTATAGTAACAAACACAAAGTTGAACGTAAGGTATAAAATTGTAACAATCTTCTAAAACAAATCCACCATTTCGTAATTCTTTATTGTTTTGTAATGCCAAATTATAATAATATATTGCTTGGCTATATTTTTGTTCTAAACAATATATATTGCCCAAATCACACAAAATTTCGCTTCGTGGTGTGTCGAACATAAAACTATTAAACAATACTTGTTTTGCGTTTTTTAGGTCGTTTTTAAGCTGATAACATTTGTTTAAATTTAAACATGCTTCAATATAGTTTTCCTTATAGCCGTTAGTTGTTTTTAAGAATTTTTTAAAATAACAAATGGCTTTATTTAATTTGTTGTTATAATAAAGTTCTCTGGCAAAATAAAATAACTGTCTAGGTTTTAATTCTATTTTATTTTTTACCATGTTTTCGTAAATTTTCAAATTTCTGCCAGTAGGGTTTTCTTTTATTTTTCGGTGTTGAATTTCAATATCAACGTACTTTATGTTTCCACTTGGTGTTATAACTTCGTGAACGGGGTCTTCCCACTTAAAGTTTTTGCTTCTATTTAAAATACGTTCTCTAAAAAACGAAAATGTAGATTTATTGTTTTCATCAAAAGCAATGGCGTATTTAAGCATTATAACATCAATATTGGGTGTTAATGTTTGCTTTAATTCCTTTAATTTGTTTAAATTTTCTTCCGTTACAACATCGTCGGCATCAAGCCACATAACAAAATCAGATGTGGCTTTGCTAAACGAAAAGTTGCGTGCGGCTGAAAAATCGTTTATCCATTCAAAATTATATATGTTGTTTGTAAAATTTTTTGCAATTTCAAGGGTTTTGTCGGAGCTACCAGTATCAACTATAATTATTTCGTCAACCACATCTTTAACGCTGTTTAAGCACCTAGCTAACACATCTTCTTCATTTTTTACAATCATGCACAAACTTAATGTCATTTTGTTCCAACCTTAATTTTAATTGTTATGTTATTGTATGAAAAGTTTGGGTTAATGGTTAAACTAACTAATTATTGAATTTTGTAAAATTGGTAAATTAAATTACTTTGACTTTTTTGTTTTTTGATTTAAGATTATAGCAGAATTTGATAGGGGGAATGGGTTATGCCAAAGTTGTATTTTAAACATGGAACAATGGGGTGTTCTAAAAGTGCACAGGCGTTAATGTGTAGGTTTAATTATGTTCAAAAAGGTTATTATGTTTTGTTAATTAAACCCAGTATTGACACGCGTGACAATGAAAATGGAGTATCTTACGTAAAATCACGTATTGGTTTAAAAGCTGAATGCATAACTTTTGCACCTAACGAAAGTGTTATGGACTTGTATTTAAAACATAAAGCTGAAACCGATGTTGTTATTGTTGATGAATGTCAGTTTGCAACAAAGGAACAAGTAAACGATTTACGTGATATTGCCGAATTTGTTCCAGTTATTTGTTATGGACTTAAAACAAACTTTAAAACAGAGTTGTTTGAAGGTAGTAAGCGCTTAATTGAGCTTGCTGATAGCATAACCGAATTAAAAAGTATTTGTAAATGTGGACACAAATCCATAATTAATGCTAGAATGGTTAATGGAAAACCTGTAACAGATGGTGAAGAAGTTGTTATTGGTGGTGACGAGACTTATGAAGCTATGTGTTACTCATGTTTTAAAAAATTAAAAGGAGAATAACAAATGAAAAAACTTTATGCTGAATTTAAAAAGTTTATTACTCGTGGCAATGTTTTAGACTTAGCTGTCGGCGTTGTTGTAGGTGGTGCTTTTACTGCAATTGTTAATTCTTTAACAAACAACATTATTCGTCCGTTTGTAAACTGGTTAATTGCTTTGATTGGTGGAAAAGATGGTTTGTCTTCGGTTTTCACATTTTTAAGCAAAGCATATACTACCGATGCTAATGGAAATCAAATTATTGATTTGACTAACAGTATTTACATTGATTGGGGTAAATTTGTTACAGCTATTATTGACTTTTTGATTATTGCAATAACTGTTTTTGCAATTGTTAAAATTGTTAACGCTTCACATGATAGATTTGTTGAATTTGGAAACTTTATTGAAAAGCAAACCAAAAAAGAAGTAAAAGCTGAACGTAAAGCACTTATGGCAAAAGCAAAAGCAGAAGGCAGAAGCTTTAAAGAAGTTTGGGCTGAAAATGAAGCTGAAAAGAAACGTGTAGCAGAAGAAAAAGCAAAAGTGGAAGCTGAAGAAAAGGCTAAAAAAGAAGCCGAAGAAAAAGCTTTACACCCAACACAAGAAGAACTATTAATGCAAATTAGAGATTTACTAAAAGAAAATGCAGAACTTAAAACAAAATCAAAAAAAGATGCTAAATAATAGCATCTTTTTATTTTTTTATAGAACCTTTGTTTATGGGCAAATAAATATCTTTTAATTTAAAAATATTTTGAATATATTCTGCTAATTCGTTTGTTATTAACTTACTTTCTTGAAAAAAATCCCCCATTATTAAGTGTGCGTGGAAGCACTCTTTTGTTTCTATTAGTTTATGCTTAACTTTGTATTGTTTGCATAATTCAACAGCTTTTAAAGTGTCGGAGTATAATAGTTCGTCGGTACACACGCTAAAAAATAGTGGTGGAAAACCTTTATAATTTCCATACACCGGCGAAACAAATGGATTTTTAAACTTTTCGGTGGTGTTAGGAGATTTGTGGTCTTCGCCATTAACATATACTTTTGCCATAAGTGTAAGTTGATTGCCTGATAGGGAAACATCTGTTTTTTCGTTTTGCACAAAGCTTTCGGTTTGGTTAGTTAAATCCAAAAATCCAGATGCTACAACTCCCATTTTTGGCATTGGAAGCCCCAATTCCTTTATTTTAAGCAGTAATGCTAAGCAAAGATTACCACCAGCAGATTCGCCTGCAAGAATGATTTTGTTTGGTTTGTGTTGCTTTACAATTTCGGAGTAAACATTTACAATTTGATTTATTGCATACGGAAACAACACTTCTGGCGATAACGAATAATCAATAGCAATAGTGTTACAACCAATACGTCTTTCAATTGCTTTTATAAAGTAAGTTCCTTGTTCAACAAATCCACCCACAAAACCACCACCGTGAATGTAAATCATAAGTATTTCAGGATGTTTTGGGGTGTTGGAAAAATATTTCAAATCCCAGTTGGGTTGAAATTGTATGCAGGGAACATTTGCAATGGTCTTGTTGGTTACAACTAACTCTTTTGCTGCAATAGTTTTTAAAACCTGTAAAGTGTCCCTTGCCATATTATTAATGTCAAGTATGTCATAAATTGAAGTGGGTTGAAGTTTTGTTTTCTTTTTTTCAATTGATTCTTTTCTTGCCACTAACAATTTACGAGTTAGTTTCATTTTTATGCTCATAAGTTGTTAAAGTTTATTTGTTTTAAATTTGATTGCTATCAATAACAATGGTTATTGGTCCATCGTTATGTTGGCTAATTTGCATATCTGCACCAAACACACCAGTTTTTACTCTGTCACCCAAAACTGCCTTAAACTTTTCAATAATCTTATCGAAAAGCAAAGTTGCTTCATCTGGCTTTAATGCATTAATAAAACTTGGTCTAAAACCATGTGAGCAGCCGGCATATAGCGTGAAATTTGGTACTATCATAATTTCGCCATCTACCTGGGTAAGGTTTAGGTTCATTTTTTGATTTTCGTCTTCAAATACTCGTAGTCCTGATACTTTGTTTACAAACCAGTCCATATTTACATCTTGGTCGCCATCGGTAAATCCCACAAAGCACACTAGTCCGTGCCTGATTTGTGAGTATATTTGATTTTCGATTTCTAATTTTGCGTGTCTTACTCTTTGTACTACAATTTTCATATGTTATATCCTTATTTTATGTAAAATTAAATATATTATAATCCAAAAAATTAAATAACAAAACAAAATTATTTGATACTTTTAAAATAAGTAATTGAACTCTATTTGCTGTGTATTTTTTTGTGTTTACAAATGTGACAATATTTATTAAAATATATATGTATGGAAGGGGGCGTATAATGACATTATTACAAGCTATATCTGTC
>JAZRJQ010000034.1:0-16865 GCA_045645925.1 Clostridia bacterium
TTTTTCAATTTTTAATGTTCCGTAATATGTTCCTTTATAGTTTTGTTCGTTAATTTCCAATTTGTATGTATATTCACCAGCATTAATAGCAGGTCCATTATTAACAGTACAATCAACTTTTAAATCAGACAATTTGGTTGAATAAATTGGTGCTTTTTCTGTGCCGTCAAATGTAAATGTGTCATTAATAACATTAATAGCAACTTTTTGTTTTTCAACATTTATTGTTACAACATCTTTTGCAGGTTTAATTAAACTAGAATTTGTAGGAACAAATTCAACTTCAAATGTGTTTTTACCTGCATTACCAACCGGAGTTGTAACATCTTTAACAAATTTCCAAGAACCATTTGAGTTTGAAGGAAGAATTATTGATTCCAATGTTTTACCATAAGTTGAAGAATATTCTTCGCTTAACTTTGGCATAACATTTGAACTTACTGTGTAAACAGCATTATAAACCAAGTTTGTTCCAACTTCCACGTTGTCAGAGTGCCATTTCACAAACTGACAACCATCTTTTTGTGGTGCTTGTGGAAATTCAATTTCTTCTAAATCCATAACATATTGTGTGTTAACAATCTTAAAATCAGCAATAAAATCAACTTTACATTTAACAGTAAAATTAACTGTAAACAATTGATTATTATACTTTACAACAAGTTGTTTTTCCCCAACAGTTGTTGTGTCATCACAAGACACAATCATATCGTCTGTTATAGAAATAACCTTGCTTTTTCTACCACGATTTTCAACAATAGATAAACTAGATAGTACAGGTGCACCATCTACAACAATTACATTATTAAATTCAGAAACATCAACCGTATAAGTTTTCTTATTAGCCAATGTTGTTACCAGAGGAACTGTTACTGCTGTTGCAGATATAGCCAATGAAGCCAAGGCTATTCGAATAGCATTTTTAATCATATTCCCCTCCTTAAAAATTTAATTTTTTTAAAGTTGTTGTCAAACGACACGTAGTGACATTTAACAGCAACTAATGTTTATTTTTTGTAAAGTAAATCGTCGGTCATGTTTTCTTGTGTTGTTGGTAAAAAATACTCTGCCGAAGAATCGTTAAGCAAGAAATAAAAATCTTCTGTTCCTGCTGCCAACTCCAACAATCCTTTTCCAACATCATCTAAACCAATAGAATAACCCACCAATGGTTCAAATGTGTAATTTTTAAATTCGGTTACGCCGTAATTTTTGCCACCACCAAAGATTGCAATTCCGCCATGTACATATTTTGTGTTTGTGTTTGAATCTGTCCACACAATTTTGTTTAATCCAGTATTTTCAGTATCATCAGCAATAATTTTTATCATTTCTTTAACATCAAATTTAAGCTTTTCAAATGGTGAACCCTCAGTTATGTTTCCAGCAATTTCAATTAATGTGCTACTGTCAACAGATTCAACATCTTTCCAATCGTAAATTCTAACATCGCCTTCCATGGTTAATTTTGCACCATAACTTGTTTTTGCTAGGTCTTGCCAACCATTAATAACACCACCTGCCAAAGCATCACCTGAAAAGTGTGAATCAATACCAACACTAAACAAACCTGAATTTTTTAATATACTATTTTTTAGGTTTACATAGGTTTTTATAAAGTTTGCATCATACAATGCTTTTTCGGTGTCATTTAATGTTGCATAAGTTTTTTGTGATGGAAAAGTAATATTTGTGTTTTCATTTAAGAATGGCGCCGGATTTGCTTTTGTTCCATCAACAAAGCAGTTTGAACCCATACGAATAATAAATTCTTTTGCGTTACTTAGTTCACTATTTTTTATGTTTAAGTTAATAACTTTTGTGTTGTCACTAACATCGCCAAATACTCTTAAAACCGTTCTACCATTGGAAATACGTGAATAGTTTATGTTAACATTATCACCCAAAACTTCAACAGTGGTTCCAACATATTTTAAATCGTCTAAGTTATAGCCATCATCACTTGGGGTTAATTTACAACCACTAAGTTTAACATTGTTTAAGCTAACATCTTTATAAACAGCAAAACAAATGTTATCTTGTGCTTTCACTCTTGCAACGCCACCACTTTCCGACATTGAAACAAAATCTAATGGACCTTTAAACAAAGCATCTTCTTTGTAATTTCCGGTAGCATCAATCATGCATGAAGCGTTGTGTGCATTAATTTCGTAACCATTACCATAAACTGAACCTTTAAATTCAACTAAAACCATTACTGTTGGTTTTACATCATAAAAACTTGTATCATATGTGCTTTCAATTTTTTTAACTGTGTTAGGTGTATAAACCAAACTTTCGTCAGTTATATCACCATCACCATCTGTATCAATATATCCAAAATCGTTTACAACATCGTTTTGCAACACAACAACTTTATTGTTGTTTGTTACATTATATAAATCCTTAAAATTTCTAACGTTGTAACCTGCCCCAACACATCTAACATTTAACTTTTCGCTTGATTTAAGGCTAATGCCCTTATAATTTACCACTGCTTCAACTTCAACAACTTCGTTAACACTTTCGTTTAAAATATTAATAACACCATTATTTGAAACAGTAACATTTTCATTGTTTGTTTTGTAAGTTACAAGGCTTGCAAAATTTGTTTCAGTTCCATAACCAAAATTAAGTTCGATTTTTGAAACACTGTTAGTTCCATCGGCTTCGTATTTGCCAACAGTCCAAACACCTTCAATATTACTATCGCCAAACGAATCAGCAAACCCAACATATTTTGGTTTTATGATAAGTTCTTTTTCCAAAATCACAATTTGTTTAGGATTTTCGCTAATAACACTTAATTTTATTGTTGTTTTGCCAGGCAATGTTGCTTTTAAAACAATATCTTCACTTAAATCAATAACTTCACAATAATTTGATGTGTCAGCAACTTGATATGTTACATTAACAGTGTCAGGAGTAACAGTAAACTTATCGTGCAATGTAACCCAATCGCCAACATAGCAACTTAAAACTTCCGCAACACCTTCATCAAAACTTGCATTAATTTGTTCAACCTTATGAAAAACGCATTCTTTTGTTAAAGGTTCACGAATTTGATTGTTAGTTGTGATTGTAAACTTAACAATAACACTGCCAACAAAATTTTCTTTAAAGGTGTAATTAAACGCATATTGTGTTCCACCATTTACTGCACTGATTGTTGCAGTTTCAAAAACATTTTGGGTTAGCAACACATTATTTGTGTCATACACTTTATATGTGATTTCAAATTCTTCATCAGTATCAACTGCAAGCAAGTTAACACTACCAGTTGTTGCATAAGTGTAAACTTGGTTTTGAACCAAATCCATAATATCTTGGTTGTAAACATTAACAACCACAGTGTCAATAACACTATTGTTTTCACTAGATGCAATTGTTATTGTTGCCTGCCCTTTACTTTCACCCCTAATAACACCTTTGTTGTTAACACTTGCAACACTTGGGTTACTAGAAGAATAGTTTAACATTTTGTTTTTTGCATTTTCAGGATAGAACACTGTTGTAATTTTTGTTGTGTCGCCAACCATAAGTTTGCTTGATTCAACCGAACAAGTGATTTGTTTAACACTTGTTGATTCAACATAAACAACAAAACTTGCTTTGTAACCACCATCAACTGTTGTTAAGTTAACCCTTGCAACACCAGCAGATTTTGGCACAACATAACCATCTACAAATTCCAAATCAGCAAATGGTTGTTCTCCAACTTTTTCTGTTGAAAATTTTATATTTTTGTTTGCAGCAGTTATTGGATAAACTGTGTAATCAACTTTATACTTTTCGTTTTGGTCTAAGTTTAAATAAACCACTTTTTCACCAGCAACTTCAATTTTAGAAACTGGCACTTTCACATTAATTGTTACCGTGTTAGTTGATGTGTAAATGCTTAGCATAATTAATAACGGCAAAATTAACATTAACAATATTAATTTCTTGTTCATACACACCCCCTACTTGGTAATGTTATCAAGTGCTTTTTGCAACTTGCAAAAATAAAATAACACTGATAACCCACAATATAGTAATCCAACCAAAACCGGAACAACATAGGTAAGCCAACTTGGCACACTAGAAGTTATTTGTAAAATAAAACTTCCTTGTGAAAAAGCACCTAACACTAATGCCAAAATTCCAGCAACAAGCGAAACAATTAAACCAATTGTTACAACCTTTGAAATTGTGGTTGAAGTGCGTTTTTCTATTTGTTGGAAAGTAAACGACATTTTTAAGTTGTTTAAATCAATTCTGGTTGCCAACAAAATTTGAGCAATTGTAAACAAACTTCCAATAACCAAACAAAGTAATCCTTCCCAAACACCTAACGATGTAAACAAAATCAATACAAAGCTAGAAACCAAAACAGATAACAAACTAACCACTGAGCAAAAAATAACTTTTGCTGTTAAAATTTGAGTTGCCTTAATTGGAAAAGTTTTTTGTTTTAACAAACTTGTTCCTTCACGGGTTAAGTTTGTTGAACAGAATGTGTTTGTTAACACACTGAAAACCAACACACAAAGCAATGCTAACGAAAATGCTAATTTCATACCAAGCATGTTATAAATTAACGATTCAAACAATGTGTAACAACTAAACACCATTATTGGCATTATTGTTGCAATTGCTAAATAGGAAAAAATATGTTTAGGTTCACGTGTAACCGAAATAATTTCTTTTTTAATTAAACCTAACATAACTGAATTTGCTTTAAGTTTGGTTTTGCTTTTACGAACAACAACATTGTCATCGTTTTTATATAGAACAACATGATATAGTTTTTTTGTTATGTAGTATATTAGCAACACTGATGCTGTTGAACACAAAATTAAAATAAGCAACGATTTTGCCACATTCTTTGTTAACGCCAAGCCTGCCAAACAATTTGCCGGATATGTGTATAAAAGCAAGGTTTGCAAGGTTGTTAAAAACTTTTCATTAAACAAAAATCTAATGTAACCAGTTTCAAGGTAGGATTGAACAACACCCAAAAACCACATATAAATCATAATACCTAATGCCAACAAAATTGTGAAAATTGCAAACACAAAAACATATCTGGTTTTTAAAAATTGAATAACCTTAATGTATGGCACAATAAGTAAACTTGTAAATAGCGAAACAACCAATGGAAAAAATAACCAAACAACAAATGTCATAATCCAAAAAATTGCCGATGGAGCTGTTGCAATGTAGAAAATAACATTAACAGGAACAACAATAACAAAAGCTAAAATATAGTTCCTAAGCATTAAAACCAACAGTTTGGTTAAAAACAACGTTTCTTCCTTAACAGGCAATCGTAACATTATTTTTTTATCAACATTATCGGTTAATGTTTTGCGCATATTTTCAAGTCCAACAAAAATTAACGCCACCAAAATAATGCTGTAAAACACATTTAAAAGTTCGTATGCCCTACCAAAAATATCAAGCACTTTGTTCATTTTAACAAGCACATAGTTTTTTGCAATAACCGATAGGAACAACACAAAAGCACCAATAACAGTTAACGTTATTAGTGTTGATAAAATTGAGCCAACAATATCTGATTTATCTTTTTTAAACTTAAACAGAAATTGTTTTTTTAACTCATATTTAAATAAAGTTAAAAAACTTTTATCCATCTATTCTGAAACCCTGTTGGTGATGCTTAAAAAATACTCTTCTAAGTTTTCACCACTTTCCCTAAATTCTTCTAAAATAATTTCCCTTAAAATTTTGCCTTGGTCAATAATGTAAACCCTATCACACAATTTTTCAACAATATCTAAATTATGTGATGAAAACAAAACCAAGTTATTGTTTTTGCTGTGTTCAACAAAATATTTTTTTAATTGATTTGTTGTAAATGGATCCAGACCTGTCATTGGTTCGTCCAAAATGAAAACCTTAGGATTGTGAATCAACGCTCCCATAATAGAAATTTTCTGTTTCATACCATGCGAATAAGACGCAATTTGGTTTTCAATAGCCTTACCTAATGCAAACAAATTTTGAAACATTTCAAGTCTAGAAGTTCTATCTTCCAAACTCACACCATACATATCTGCCATAAAATTAATATATTCTAGTCCAGTCATTTTTTCAAACAACGCAAATTCGTCACTAACATAGCCAAAATTCTGTTTTGCTTCAATTGGATTTTCAACCAAACTGTTTCCACAAATCAAAATTTCACCCTTATCAAATGGATGCATGCCAGTAATACACTTAATTGTTGTGCTTTTACCCGCACCATTGTGTCCCAAAAGTCCAACAATTTCACCAGCCGAACCCACAATGTTAATGTTGTTTATTGTATAATCAGCCTTTTGGTCATATTTTTTAAACAAATCTTTAACTTCTAACAAATTTTCCATATTCTTAAACCTTACTTAATGTTCACTTTTTCAAGAGCGCATTTTTCTAATTATAATATTTATATTAATATATATAAATATATTTACTTTGTCAATATTAACCAAACACAAATATTTCGACAAAAGTTTTCGTTTAAGCCACAAAACATCTTTTTGTTTGACAACATTCAAAATTTATTTATTATATTTAGTAGTTACAAAAGCAACAAAAAAGGACAAATTATGACACAAACAAAGCAAAATAAAATCATTTGTTTTTATAGCAACTTAAAATCAAGCACAGCCATTAGGTTAATTAACAAATTTGTTTACTCCCCTTACGGAATTGCTTTTTTAGGAGTGCTAACATTAATTGCACAAGTTTTTGCATTAGAACTTATGCTTTACACCTTTGTTGGCGTTTACGTTACATATGTTTGTTTGTTTTGCAACGATTTGTTACCACTTATGCCATTATTTGTTTTTTGCTATGTTGCTGTATCCGACAAAAACAACCCTGGATTTAATGCAAACTCAATTTTCTACACACAAACACTTTGGTTGATTTTAATTATTGCAATAAGTGTTACAGCAATATTATTACGAATTGGTTTTGATAAAACCATAGGGTTTAAAAAATTGTTTACTTGCAAAAAATCATTGCTAATTGGAATGTTGGTTTTGGGTGGTGCTTACCTACTTTCAGGCATTGGTAGCACAAACTACGAAAAATATGTTTTAAACAATTTGTTGTTTTCGTTTATTCAATTTTTATCAATATTTTTACTTTACTTTGTTTTTTCAGCAACAGCTGATTGGAAAAACACAAACAAATCTTACTTTGCTTGGCTTGGATTAATTTGGGGATTTGTTGTATCACTAGAACTATTAAACATTTACGTAGTTAAAAACGTTATTGAAAACGGAACAATAATCCGTGGCAGAATTAGCACCGGCTGGGCAACATACAACAACCTTGGTGCCGTTATTGCAATGAGCATTCCTTTTGCATTTTACCTTGCTAGCAAAAGCAAATATAATTACGTTTATTTGGGTTTGGCAACAATACAACTGTTTGCACTTGTTTGCAGTTGCTCACGTGGTTCAATTGTGGGTGGAGCATTAATTTATGTTGTTTCACTAATCATCACTTTTATTAAAGCAGACCACAAAAAAAGTTTTAGAATTTCAACTACTGTTTTAGCAGGAATTGGAATTATTGTTTTACTTGTTTTTAGTAAACAACTAATAGAACTATTTAAAAAAGTTCCAAGCATTATTAGTTCCAACAACGGCGAATTAAAATTTAACGATAGTTCACGTTTTGTAATTTACAAAAACGGATTTAATGCATTTTTAAATTTTCCAATTTTCGGTCAATCATTTTTCCCAACAGAATTTGTGCCATACGAACACCCTAACCTAGAAGCATTCACATCGTTCTTTCCACCACGCTGGCACAACACTGTAATTCAAATTTTATCAAGTTGTGGAATGGTTGGCATGCTTGCATATTTGTTCCACAGATTTCAAACAATAAAACTAATTTTCAAAAACAACACTCCTGAAAAAACTTACATTGGATTATCAATTGCATGCTTGCTTATAATGAGTTTGCTTGACTGCCATTTCTTTAACGTTGGTCCAGTTTTATTCTACTCAATGGCACTAGCATTTGCTGAACACACAAAGCCAGATAACAACAACACAACTACTATGCAAAGTGATAACAACAACGAAAACTTCACTACTATGCATAGCACCAAAAAACATAGAAATAAAGCCAAAAATACAGCAATTGAAACAAATAAAAATAATGAAGAAAAACATAATGAAAACAACACAAAAACTGTGGAAGAAAACACTTAGAAATTAAATAAAACAAAGCAAAAAAAGAAGACAAATTTAAATGTCTTCTTTTTCTATTTCCACTTCTTCACTTTCAGTTTTTCTTCTTAAAAAACTAAATTTTGATTTTACATTATTCTTAAAATCGGTTGTTCTAATTTTGATATCTTCAACCTTTCTAGCCATATATTTTTTGAACCACATTTTAAATATTGAAAACAAAATTTGAAGTATGGTAAGTGCTATCGATGTTGCCATAACAACAAGCGAATATGTTGATGCTTCTTCACCCATTATAAAACTACTTAACAAAGTAACAACACCCATTGCAAGGTTTAAAAGTGTTATCCCCTTTTTTAAAATGCCAACAACAATAACACTATCTTTAAGTTTAGAAAGATATTTTTTGTTTCCAAAATATTTCAAAAATGAAATCAATAATGTTATTGCAATATGCAACAACAAAAACACAATCATAACTTTTGTGTGCCAACTTTCAAAATCATTTGAAATATTAATCAACGTAAAGGTTGTGTAAAAACCCAAAACAAGTAAGTTAAAAATTAACACCATTTTTCTGTATACTCTTTTTAAATTTCCAAACCTTTCTTTCTCTTTTGTTTGTTCTTCCATAATTATAACCTTTAATTTTTTATAACTTTTATCAACAAAGTATAACACATTTATTTTGTTAAAACAACATAATACAAAAACAAAACAAGGCGTCACTCAACGCCTTGTTTTGTTACAATTTAAAATGATTTTTAACAATGTTTAATGTGTTTTCAACTGTTGAATTTTCATTTCTTTCAACAAACAAAAATTCACTATTTTTTATTGCCCTGCATCTTTCATCGTTAATCTCTGTTAACACTTGATTGCAATTTGCTTTTGCTAATTTTGGTTTTGATGATGAATTAATAAAGTTGTTAAACCCTTGGTGGTCTTTTCGGTTACAATAATCTTCAATTATGTTTTTATTGTTTTCCCTAATCAAAAACACAACTTGGTTGTTATAAACAACTTTTCTTGCATCTTCTACTGTTAAATGTAAATCACAAACAACAATTTGATTTTTTGAAAGTTCAACCAAATCGTTTAATATAAACTCCAACTGTTCGTTTGAATTGTCAATCAACCATTGTTTATATTCTTTAACTGGCCTTAAAAAGAATTCATCAGCATTTTTAAATTTTTTGTGCATGTTAGGCTTTTCGGTTGCCGTACACATACTTTTGTGCCTATCAAATTGTTGGTCAACATCGTAAAGATAGAAACCAAATTGTTTACATAACTCACGCGCTAATGTTGACTTGCCACCAGTTGCTGTTCCTGTTATAAAATACACATTTTTAAATTGTTCTTTTTTATATTTATCTAAATAAATTTTACCCATAATTTTTCTCCTTTAATTTAGAGCATTGCTCTAATTGTTTTTAAATAGTTATTTGGCATTACAAGTAAAACTAGGAATTAAAAAAAGTTCACTTTGTTAATAAGTGAACTTCAATATTTTTAATGCGAAAAATTTAAGCACAAAAAAGTATAAAACCCACTAGTTTTATATGAATTACACACATAAAACCAGCCAATCAGTTTTATGTGATTATTTTGTTCTTAATTTTCTTACTACGCACATAATTTTTCTCCTTAAAAATCTACAACTATTATAATACAAACTCAAATTTTGTCAATACCACATTAAAAGTTGTGCCAATCGTAGCCGTTCAAATTTAAATCAAAACTTTCGTAAGCAGCACAGAATAGTTCCATGTTTTTGTCTGAAAGTTGAACCGAAAACCCATCAATTTCTAAATTTAAATACTCTAATTCAATTGTTTTTACAAATTTATTGTAATCAAAATATGGCAAATACTTTTTGTATAATTCAGCAATATCTTTTTCGGTTTCTTTTTCCAAATAAGTTGGCATTTCAGCCAAAACTTTTTTGCCCAAATCTTTTCTTAATTTATTTAATTCTTCTTCACTTAAACCTTTTTGTTTCTCATCAAACAACCATTCATCCCACATTTCGTCAAACTCACCCAAATCTAACGGCATGCTCATAAAATAATTAATAATAAACTGACTGTGGCTTTCAATAAGTGTTTTCAATTCGGCAAATTTAGTGCTTAACAATTGCTCATTTTCGGCTTTATTTTCAGATTTTACGCAATCTTCTTGTAAATATTTAATTCCAATTTTTGAAGCATTAAACTCACCAAAATATCCAAGTGATATGCTTGTTATTTTTAGTTGTGGCAAATCTTTATTTTCAATTTCAGCGTGTTCAACTTGTTTTTTCTGTTTAAGTTTTGCAACCACATACCAAACCAAAACAAACCCAATTATAACAACCCAAGCACCAATAAAAACTGGCATACACTTTCTCCCTTTAACAATTTAAAAATTTTTACACATTAATTATACATCATTAGCAAAAACTTGCATACAAATTTACACTTTATATTTACAAACAACAAAAAAGAGCAGAATTATTATCTGCCCTTTTTGCTACATACTTCTATCTTTACTAGCCTGAATTTTATAAACAATTTGTTTTAAAACTTCGGGATTATGTGAGCTTCCATTAATCAAACCATCAACAGGAATGTTAACATTTGCCAATTTTTCATACTGACCACTAGCAACAAACTTATCATTTAAGTTTTTGTTTCCACTAGCCTTATCCATGCTGTTATAATCCTTTGGCAACACCAAATTAACAACATTTGGGCATTTTGCCAACTCCCTTTGAATAATGTTAAAACCTACACAACTTAGGTTTATGTGTTGTTTGTATTGTTCAGGATATTGTTTTGAAATTTCGCCAGCAATTTTAGCATACTCATCATCTAGCGAAACAGCCATTCCACCACCCATATCAACAATTGCAGGTGTGTCAAGTTGATCAACAATGCAAGTTAACATTTGGTTTTCAAATTGTTTTTGGTAAAAATGCCAAGCAACGTCACCCATTTTGTTTGCAAAATTCGAAACATCACCATTAAAGCCAAAATCTTCGTAATTAGGAACTTTGGGTAATAATTTGCGCATTTCTTTTTGCCTATCACACACCCAATCGTCGTTTTTAAGTTTTTTCAACTTCTGTTCCAATTCTTTGCGTTTGTTCTCATCTGTAACCGTGTTTAATTCGTCTTTTGTTTTTACAATGCTTTCCCTAACCTTGTTTTGCACAAACTCAATCTGTTTTATTGTTTTAGGGCAATGCCTTAACAAATCGGTGGTAATAACAGGCAACCCAGTTTCCTTTCCTAGCGCCCACGAAACCAACGATTTACCTGTGCCAACCGGTCCTATAACAAAAATACTGTTATCTAACACTTGTTTATTCATAACACACCTCTCATCAACTTTAATTATACCATAATTTAAGCAAAAAATCAATATTACATCAATTAATGAACATATGCAAAACGTTGTCAAAAATTTAAATAAAAAAGGAGCGATTTTAACTTGCTCCTTTTTCTTATTTAATTTCACCTTGCAAAAACTTAACATCATTTCTGACTTTTTCACCATTTTCAACATAATCGTTATAAAATGCAGTTGCCACTTCTGGTGGCATAAGTGGAAGATTAGGAATTTGACTAATTTCAATAAATTTTGGAATATAAACACCGTTATTCCTGTCTGGCCGATATTCTTCCCCTTCTCCAGTTCCAAATTCGCCTGCAACCCACTCAGCCAAATAAAAATGTTCAACACTGTTTTGATTTTCATATGTGTAAAGTTTTTTAATTGGTTTAACAGTTAAACCAAACTCTTCCATAACTTCTCTTTTTACACAACCTTCTTCTGTCTCAGTTCCTTCCATACCACCACCAGGGAATGTGTAAAATATTCTGTCTTCTCGTTCCCTATACATTGAAACAATTTTACCATCTTTAATTATTATTGCTCTAACACGGCGTCTTTTATTTTCCATAACAACCCCTTAAAAAAATAAATTTCCCTACCTACAATTTAACACAAAAACAAAAAAATGTACACCAAGCGTGTACATTTAAACATTTTTTATTTTTTTATTTTGTTTAACACCTTTAAACACATTAAACTTAAGATTTTGTTCATCACCTTTTGAAATGTTTAATAAAATCCCAACTGCACCCATAAACACCATAAGGCTTGTTCCACCTGCGCTCATAAATGGTAGTGGTATTCCTGTTGGTGGAATAGACCCCGTAACAACTGCAATGTTAATTAACACCTGCATTGCAATAACACTTGTTATTCCACTTGCCATATAACAACCTAACCTGTCAGAAGCATTAAGTGCAATTTTAATTCCTTTCCAAATTACAATTGCATAAATTAAAATTATTAACACACACCCCACAAACCCAAATTCTTCACCAATAATGCTAAAAATAAAATCAGATTCGCTAAACGGTAAAAACAAATATTTTTGCCTTGAATTAAACAAACCAACACCAAACAATCCACCACTGCCTAACGCATACAAACTTTGAATAAGCTGGAATCCTTCTTCCTTAGGACTTGCCCAAGGGTCAATAAATGCAACCAAGCGTTGCAACCTATATGGTTCAATAATAATTAAAATTGGAATTAAACAAAGTGCAGGAATCAAAATTAACAAAAAGTGTTTTGCACGCATGCCACCAACCAATAACATAATTAACATTACCGACCCAACACACAATGTAACACTTAAATTTGGCTCCAATAATATTAACAAACATGTTGCACCGCCAACAGCCAAAATAGGTATAACGCCCCAAAAAGTTTTCATCTTGGCATAGTTTTTTGATAAATAACACGCACTAAATATCACAAACCCAAACTTTGCAACTTCACTGCTTTGCAAACTAAACCCACCAATTGTAATCCATCTGTTTGCACCATAGTTGCTTTTACCAAGCCCCGGAACAAAAACCAATAACAACAAAACAATTGAAATTCCAACAACATACCACTTGTATTTTACAAACTTTTGGTAGTTAAAATTTGCAAAAAACAACATAACAATTAATCCCATCAAAAAACCAACCAGTTGCTTTTTTACAAAATAAAATGCGTCATCGTACTTAATGGTTGAACTATAACTTGATGCACTATAAATAAACACCATTCCAAGAGCAATAAGTAAAAAAACCAAAGTCACCAGAACCCAATTTCTTTTTATTAGTTTTAGCATACTTCTCCCTTTTCTTTATTTGATTGCTTAAAACTTTTTACTAATTCTTTAAAACAATTACCACGTTCAACATAACCAGAAAACTCATCAAAACTTGCACATGCTGGCGATAAAAGAACACAACCTTTCGTTGTAATTTTTTGACTAAGCATTACTGCTTGCTTTAAGTTTTGTGTTAAGTAACTTTCAAGTTTTCCTTTGCAGGCTTTAAAAATTTTCTTTCTACATTTTCCAAATGCAATAATTTTGTTAACATTGTTTGGCAGATTTTCAATCAATTTTTCAAAATCAAAGCACTTATCAACACCACCCAACAAAAGTGTTATGTTTTGTTCGTTTTTCAATTTGTTTACTGCACCTAACGTTGCGTGTGGATTTGTTGCTTTACTATCGTTATAATATGTAACACCATTAATGGTTTCAACAAATTCAAGCCTATGGTCAAGCCCAACAAAAGTGTTTAAGCCCATCAATATTTTTTCGTTTTCCAATCCTATTATTTTTAAAACCGAAACAACTGCCAAAATATTGTTTATAAATGTAAAATCATTTATGTTGCCAACTTCAAACAATTTTTCATTTTCGTAAACAACCCAACCATTTTCAACAAGGCAATTTTTATTTAAAACAATTTTGTTAAACAAAGCATTTTTTAAATTATCAACAATTTCAGTTTGTTCACCCAAAACACCAAAACAATCTGCATTACAATTTTTAAACAGACTTGTTTTAAGTTCAATATAATTTTTCATTGTTTTATGCCTGTCAATATGGTCGGCATCAATATTCAAAAGCACTCCAATATATGGTTTAAACTTGTATGTGGTTTCCAACTGAAAAGAACTTACTTCAACAACAACAAAATCTAAATTTTGATAGTTAACAACATCGGTTAATGGTTGACCCACATTCCCTAGTGCTTTAACACTATAACCCGACATGTTTAAAACATGTTCCAAAAGTTTTGTAACCGTGGTTTTACCATTTGTTCCAGTTACTGCAATTATTGGATACGGACACAACAAATATCCAAATTCCAGTTCTGAAATAACTCTAATTCCTTCACTTTCAGCAAACTTAATATTTTTGTTATAAATAGAAATTGCAGGCGAAATAACAATCAAATCAAACTTTTTTATTTCCGATTTAGGAAGTTTAAACAAATACTTTCCACCACCTAATCGCATGTTATCGTCGTAAATTTTATAATTAACATCCATATTAATCAAAACACGTTCAACAGCCTTGCCAGATGTTGAATAACCATAAATTAACACATTTTTATATTTGAACATGCAAAATTCTCCTTAAATTGAAAAAGCAATTGTAAAAACGCTAACAACAATTGTTATTACTATATATATGGTAACAATTTTAGTTTCATAACAACCTTTTTTCTCAAAGTGATGATGAAGTGGTGCCATCAAAAAAATTCTTTTCTTTGTTGCTTTATAATATAAAACCTGCATAATAACACTAATCGCCGACAAAACAAACATAATTCCCAAAATTGGAATTAACAAATAGTTTTTTGTAACCGAACACACACCAGCAATAAACCCACCAAGTGCCAGTGACCCGGTGTCACCCATAAACACTTTTGCAGGGTGCGAATTAAAGCATAAAAACGCCAACACCACACCACTAACACCCATTGTTAAATAAAGCACACTTTTAAGTTCGGCAACATATGCCAAGTTTTCACCAGCATATTCCAAATTATCAATATTTACACCCAACAAAATACTTACAACCACCAAAAATATAAAACTAACACTTCCTGCCAAGCCATCTAATCCATCAGTTAAGTTAACAGCATTTGTGGTTGCAATAAAAATAAATATAACAAAAGGAATAATAAACCCTTTAAAATCCATTTCAAAATTTATAAAAGGTATTTTTACACCACCACCACAAAATTCGTTTAAATAAATTAAAACACCCATCAAAATTGCAATACCAACTTGCCCAATAATTTTTTGATAAGGTTTTAAACCCAAGTTGTGTTTAAATCTAACTTTTATAAAATCATCTAAAAAACCAATTATGCCATAACCCAACAAACAACATAAACAAACTAATGCTAAAAAATTGTTATAGTTGTAAAAACACAAAAAACAAACAATTGCTCCAACCAAAAAAATAATACCACCCATTGTTGGAGTTCCACTTTTGTTAACATGTGCTTCAACATAATTTAAAATAGGTTGTCCACCCTTTAACTTATAAATTAGTTTTATTATTATTGGCATCAACACAACACTAAAACCAAAACCAATCAAAAAACTAAACAATGCTGTTTTCAAAACAATCTCCTTTTGTTACACCATAAAACATTTCAATATTTTTTTCAACTTCCACAATATCACTATGTGGAACTTTAACACCATTAATCAAATTTGAAGTCTCACACCCTTTTCCCAAAATTAACAAAGTGTCGTTTTCTTTCAAATTTTCAAATGCAAATTTTATTGCTTCTGCCCTATCAAAAATTTTAACGTAAGGCACATTAACTTTGCTTAAAATATCATCGCAAACATTTTCAAAATTTTGGAAATTAATGTTATCGGTTGTAACAATTAACTGGTTTGAAAATCTGCTTGCAATTTCACCCATTTCAATTCGTTTGTTTGTGTCACTATAACCAACACAACCAAACAAAGTTATAATGTCGCCTTTTCTAAATTTTTTAACTTCACTTAACACATTAAAAAAACCATCGGGTGTGTGCGCAAAATCAACCACAACCAATTTGTTTAAATCTAAAAAGAATTTATTAAACCTTCCGGGAATATTAATTAAACTTGAAACACCATTTACAATTTGCTCATCACTAAGCCCCAAGCATTTAACACTTGTTATGCTTGCTAAAATGTTATACACATTATAAAGCCCAGTTAAACTTGAACTAATTTTTAAAATTTCGTCCATAACATTGGCAGTAAAATTAAGCCCCATTAACGATTCAGAAATATTAACTGCAAACGTATCGGCAGGATTTTTTAAACCATAAGTAATTATTGGAAAATTGTTATTTACAACACTCAAACCATAATCATCATCAACATTTACAATTGCTAGTTTATTGTTTTTGTTTGTTAAAAAATTTAACTTTGTGCTTGCATATTCACTCATTGTTTTAAAATAATCCAAGTGTTCATTTGTTAAATTTGTAAAAATTATTTGTTCGGTTTTTATACCAGAAAGTTTACAAAGTTTTATTGCATGAGCACTTGCTTCCATAACAACAAACTTTGCACCCATATTTTTCAACATTTCAAAATAGTAATGTAATTCAGTAGGGTCTGGTGTTGTTAACCCATAATAAAGTTGTTTATTGTCAAAAAATATACCATTTGTACCAATAATGGCACATTTTAAGTTGTTATAGTTTAAAATAGCATTAATTAAATAAGTTGTTGAATCAATAAAAGTATACTTAGAAAAAGATCAAGAAATTGAATTAAGTAGTAAAAAGTTAAAAAATA
>JAZRJQ010000035.1:0-4329 GCA_045645925.1 Clostridia bacterium
CTTACCAAGTTTTTGTTGTTTTGGAAAGCATATTTATAAATTTTGTAACTTTGTCCGTTATAGTTGGCTGGCAAGGTTAAGTGAACATTGTTTCCATCATATGCTACAAGATAGTTTACGCTATCAGCAGTAAAGAATGAATAATCACCAACTGCAACAATTTCGCTTGTGCCAGAGTTTTTAATCTTTAATGCATAATATCCAACATAACCATAACTTGTTGCACCTTTTGTTATGTTTAAATCACTTGTGTTTATTACTTCAATAAGTTTGTTACAGCCATGGAATGCCTCACTTCCAATACTGGTTACACCACTTCCAATTGTTAAACTGATTAAATTATTAGAATTAGTAAATGCTTGGCTTCCAATGGTTTTTACACTATCAGGAATAGTTAAAGTTGTTATTTTAGAACAATCAAATGCATAAGTGCCTATGGTTTCAACTTTGTTTCCTAATGTCAAACTAGACAAGTTTACGCAATAACCAAATGCATAATCACCAATAGTTTTTACGCTATTAGGAATAGTTACACTTGTTAAACCATGACAAGAATAAAAAGCACTTTCATAAATAGTTTCCACATTGTTACCCAAAGTTAATGTTGACAAATTTAAACAATGATAGAATGCATCTTTACCAATATTTGTTACACCATTTCCAATGGTTACACTTGTTAAATTGCTACAATTTTCAAAAGCATAATCTCCAACACTTTCAACACTATCGCCAATGGTTACACTTGTTAAAGTTGTGCAACCTTTAAATGCATAACAGTTAATGATTGTTGCTGTTGTAATGTTTGCTTCGGTTAGTAATTGACCTTTAATATATATTTTTCTGTTTGGATAATCTTCATAAAGACCAGTTATTGCTTCCAAACCATATATTTGAACCCAGCCATTAATATCGCCTTCATAATTTACTTTTTCAATAGCATTACAATTACTAAAAGTATCAGATTGTAATGTCAATTCTTTACTTTCACCAATTGTTACATTTCTTAAACTACTACAATTATCAAACGCATATCCTGCAACATAGAACATGCTTTCTGGCAAACGTATGTTTTCTAGTTTTGTACAATTAGCAAAAGCATTTGAACCTATTTGCACCACACTATTTCCAATTGTAACGTTTGTCAACTCAGAACAACCCCTAAATGTTGACTCTTTAATATCTTCAATACCATTACCTGTTGTAACGGTTGTTAAACTTTTACAACCATCAAATGCCAAAGCTTCCAAAGTTGTTACGCTATCAGGAATTACCATTGTTACAACAGCAGTACCAGCAAATGCAGCATAACCAACAGATTCAACACCACTATTAATTGTTATGGTTGCTAAATCACTACAATAAGCAAATGCTTCCATTGCCAATGTTTTTACGTTACTAGGGATTTCAACACTTGTTAATTTTTTACATTTTGAGAAAGCATTACTTTCTATGCTTGCAACATTATCACCAATTGTTACAGTTTGTAAGTTTTTACATCCATTAAATGCATGAGTTTTTATGGTTTCAACACTATTGCCAATAACCACGTTTGTAATACTTGTGCAATCCTTAAATGCAAAACTGTTTACAAGAGTTGTTGTGTTTAAGTTAATTTCGGTTACCAACACGTTGTTAATATAGAACGCCCCTAATATTGGGTTTGCTCCAAGATCACCAAAAGTAATTTGTGCCCAATCATTAATTAAACCTGTGTAATTTACACTTCTTAAACTACCACATTGTGAAAATGCACCATTTCCAATGTATTCTATTTTTTTGCCAATTTTTATGCTTGATAAGTTTTCGCATTTTTGGAAAGCATAATAATCAATTGATTTTACATTGTCACCAAGTTCTGCACTTAACAAACCAGTACAACCATTAAACGCACTTTTGCCAATAAGTGTTGCATTGTCCCCAACTGTAACGCTTGTTAGTTTGGTGTAACCATTAAATGCATATTTGTTAACTTTGGTTGCTGTTGCAATGTTTGCTTCAGTTACTAATTCGTTGTTAATGTATAAGTCTGCACCGTAATACAATGGATTGGTGTACGGACCTGTAAAATCAATTTGAACCCAATCATCAATAGTTCCACCAAAATTAATTCTTGTTATGTTACTACAATCTTGGAACGAATCAAGACCAATATAAGTTACGTTTCCACCCATTGTTACAGTTGTTAAATTAGCACAACCATCAAACACTAAACCACCAATATATGTAACACTATTAGGAATTTCAATACTTTCAATTAATGAATCTTGGAAAGCATAATTTTCAATATGTGTTACAGGAAGATGATTATATTCTTCTGGAATAACAATGTTAACATCTTCACATGTTCCCAAACCAGCCACTTTGTAATACTTACCATCGTTACTTAGCACAAATGCTAAACCTTCACTTGGTTGATTTGCTCCACAGTTTTCACAAACTTTATCTTTGTAACTATGTGGAAGCTTGTTGCCATATTCTGTTCCACATGTTTCGCAAACTGCCTTTTTAGAACAAGATGCTGTTCCACCAGAACAATTCTCATAAATTTTATGCGCACTATTGTTTGCACAAGTTTTTGAGTGTGTGTCGTTGCCAGCATGTGTCCATTCGCCAGCATAATTGTGGTTTAGGGCTGACCCCACGTCAGTAATAACATCTTTTTGATTACACCCAGAACGACTACATGTTGCTGTTTTAGTTCCATCTTGTTCACATGTTGCATTATTGTTTGACACATAGTTTGTAAAATTATGACCAAGAACTTCGCCACTTTCAAACCAATCTTCACCATTTTCACCACATTCACAAGAATAGTAATATTGCGCCTTAGTGGTGCAAGTTGCAGATTGTTTTAAATGATCATTTGTTGTAACTTGTTTTGTAAAATTATGTTGACCAGGTTCACTAGCCAAACCAAAACAATATTCACAAAATGTTGGTTCTGTGCAAGATGCACTTTCTCTGCTTGAACATTTTTCAATAACAACATCAAATGGATCATTATGACAAAACTTTTCGTGAGTTCCATCGCCAAGGCTGTTATATTCGTAAGCATGACCTAATGGTTGCCCCGATGTGAATGTTTCGGTGCTTTTTGTTCCACATGCACAAGATTTGTAATAAACTGCCTTATCCCTACAAGTTGCCGCACTTTTTAAGAAAGCATCAGCCGGATTCTCTGTGAAAGTATGTGTGTGATTATCACATGCAGTTAGTGATAACGATGCAGGCAATAAGCAACACAACGATAAAGCGTATTTTAAAAACTTCTTATTCATAAGCTCTCCTATAATTTATATGCTTTTTTTAATTACCAAACATAAGCAAAAAAATGTTACATTTAGATAATTTAAAGTTGTGTTATTTTAAGTGTTTAAAAACTTACAAACACCCAACTTTTTTACTCATAGTAATGATACCCACCCCCGACCACTTTGTCAATAGTTATACAGAATTTAAATCAAAGATTTAAGTTGTTTTAATATTTAAATTTTGTGTTTTATTTTTGTTAAACAATCAATGCCTAAAACAAACAATTTACAAATTACAACAATTTTTGTTGAGTTGTTAAAAACTATGATGTCATACTTAAATTTTGTGATATAATAAGTTGAAAATATAACACAAAGCAGGAGATAAAATGGATTTTGTAAAATCGTTTAACGGAAAAATGATTGATGTGGGCGAATGCATGGGTTGTGCAATTGTAAACAATTTTGAAAACACTAACGACTACGCCGGACAAGTTGCAAGAACAAAAAACTTTACCATTGCCCAAGATTTTGAGTTGCCTATAAATGGATTTATGGTTATAAGCAGTGTAAGACACCTTGAAAGCATAAACGAAATGACCTTAGAAGAAAAACAAGAGTTAATAACATTAATTGATGTTGTTATTTCAAGTTTAAAAAAATTAGGCGTTTGCAATCAATACAATGTTGTGTGGGAAGAAAAAGACGGCAACCACTTTCATGTTTGGCTTATGCCAAGACACAAATATTTGGTGGAAGCAATGGGCACCAACATAATGAAAAAAGTTGGCGAAATGTTTGCTTATGCCAAAGAAAATTTACGAACAGAAGAAAACTTGAAACAAGTTTTTGCAACAATTGAAAACTTAAAAATTGAACTAAAACAAAACGAAACCGCTAAAAATATTATTTTGTAGGAATAAACATGTTTAAGATAATTGAAGATTTAAAAATAAAACTAAAAGAATGGTTTAAAGATGAAAACACTGGTCACGACTTTTCACATTTGGAAAGGGTGTTTGATTATGCCACCGCAATTCAAAAAGTAGAAGGTGGCGATTTGTATTGCGTTGCAGTG
>JAZRJQ010000036.1:0-2336 GCA_045645925.1 Clostridia bacterium
CAAAGGAATGTAATAAAAAAAAGTGGTTAAATTAACCACTTTTTTATTTTTCTTATATATTTTTTCAACAAAAAAAGAACGAATTATTCGTTCTTTTTTTATCACACATTTTAAATTTATTAATCTTATACGATAAGTTTAAATTACTTAAGTTCTACAGTAGCGCCAGCTTCTTTAAGTTTAGCTTCCATAGCTTTAGCTTCTTCAGCAGGAACGTTTTCTTTAACAGTTGCAGGAGCACCATCAACTAAAGCTTTAGCTTCGCCAAGGCCTAAACCTGTAGCTTCTTTAACAGCTTTAATAACAGCAAGTTTGTTTGCACCAACTTCTTTTAATACAACTGTGAATTCTGATTTTTCTTCAGCAGCAGCTGCAGTACCTGCAGCAGGGCCAGCTACCATTTGAGCAGCAGCACTAACGCCGAATTCTTCTTCTAATTTTTTAAGTAAATCGTTAACTTCCATAACTGTTAACTTTTTGATTTCTTCAACTAAATTTTCTAAATTTGCCATTTTAATTATCCTCCGATTAAAAATAAACTTAATTATTCGCCTTTTTTAGCGATTTCACTTAAAGCACGAGCCAAGCTTGATACTGGTCCTTGTAAAACACCAAGTAACATAGCAACCAAAACTTCTTTTGTAGGAATTTTTGAAAGTGCTTCAACTTGTTTAGCATCTGCTAATTGACCATTAACATAGCCAAATTTAACTTGCATCTTTTTGATGTCAGTAATTGTGTTGCACATAATTCTTGCAGCTGTAACTTCGTCATTTGCAAAAGCAACACTGGTTGTTCCTTCAAACATTGTTGGGTCAAAATCATTGATTCCAAGTTCGTTTAAAGCTTTAACAATTAAACGGTTTTTGTAAACTTTGTATAAAACATTGTTTTCTGTGCATTCTTTACGTAGTTTTGTGTCTTCAGCAACATTAATGCCTTTGTAATCAACAAAAACAACGCTAGTAGCATTTTTGAAATTTTCTTTGATTTCTTCAACAATTTGCTTTTTAACTTCAATAGCTTTCATGTAAATCCTCCTTGTTTAAACTTTTCGTAATTGTTTGCAATGCAAACTTTAACTTTTGTGAGTTTACGCTCACCTTTTGCAACATAGTTGCAATAAATGTGTGAAGGATTTAAAAAACTCTTTCGCCACCACAAGTAAACGAAAGAGTTTGAAAACACTAATTATTCAAAAACTATTTTGTTTACCTCGGCAAGATTTACTTTTACACTTGCTGTCTTTGGCAAGACTTTTTTAAACCGTGATTATTATATAACACACACAGCCATTTGTCAACAATTATTTTAAAGAATTATGTTGCAAATTTTGCTTAATTTTGCTATTTTATTAATATATAAGATTATGAAAAAATTATGCAGTTTTTTATTGTTAATAATGTCAATTAGTATTTGTTTTTTAAGTGGTTGCAACCAAGAACCAACAGCAAAATCAATTACCCACAAACAAGATTATGTTGGCGAATTTTCAATCTTTACCCACCCTGGAAGTAAAGATGTTTTGCCGTTGTTGTTTAATTTAGGACACAGTTATTTAAGTTTTACTAACACATCTGACAAAATAATTTATTTGGCAGGCTACAAATGTGAACCTAGCGAAACAGTTTGCATTGGAACTTGGAGCATTTCTAAACATTTTGGTGTTTGGTACAATGTTGAATCGAACTATGATATTTATGATAATCACTACGACGGCAGATTGTCTTTAACTAAAAAAATAAACTTGCAAGACGTTGAAAAGTTTACAGAATTTATTAATAAAAACAACGCGTGGAATCCACTTAAAAACTGCTCTTACTTTGCCCTAAACTGCTGGAACTATATTGTTGACGATTGTGAAAAATTAGAAAAACCATTAATTTATACGCCAAAACACTTAGCAAATGAAATTAAACAATTTGAAACATACGAAACTAACAGACCATATGTTACAAAAGATAATTTTGGTTTCTTTGCCGAAGATGTTTACGTTGCTTACACAATGCAAGGAGAAAAAGAATATGCTTAAAAAAATTATTTTTGCAGTGTGCTGTGTTGCAGATTTATACCTTTTATGGTTAACAATAGGCTTTACAATAACTGGTGCAACTGGTCCAAAACTGGTTGGTGCTGAGTATGCTACATTTATGGGAAATTACATGATGGCAATAACCTTTGGAACTTTGTTTTTGCTAGCAACAGCCATTTTAACATTGGTTGCAATTAAGATGTTTAATCCTCGTAAAAACAACTAAATTTTGGCAATTTGAAGCCATATGCACAAAATAACATATTTATTGATAAATAAAAAAAAGATATGCAGAATAATGCAT
>JAZRJQ010000037.1:0-2491 GCA_045645925.1 Clostridia bacterium
AAGAAAAGGCGAATATGCATGTGGTCATAGCGTAAACTTGTCAAGTCAGACATTAGGAAACAAAGGAGAAACCAGAGGCACCAATGCATTTGATTGCTCTAAAATAACAACTTTAACTATTCCTGATAGTGTAAAAACCATTGGAAGCCAAGCATTTATGTCTTCTAGCAAGTTAATAAGTGTAACCATTGGAAGTGGTGTAACAAGCATTGGTGGTGAAGCATTCCATGGTTGTGATAAGCTTGTTGAAGTAATAAATTTAAGTGGTTTAAACATTGTAAAAGGCGGAACAAGTTATGGTAAGGTTGGATATTATGCATTAAACGTTAAAAACTCTGGCACAAGCGAAATTGTTGCAGTTGGTGATTATTCATTCTTTACTGCTGATAGCGTAAACTATCTTGTAGCATATGCCGGAAACAATGTTCACTTAACCTTGCCAGCAAACTATAACGGACAAAGTTATAAAATTTATAAATATGCTTTCCAAAACAACAAAAACTTGGTAAGTGTAAACTTGGGAAGTGGCGTAACGGGTGTTGGAGAAAGTGCATTTGAATATTGTTATAACTTAACAAGTGTTACAATAGGTCAAAATGTAACAAGCATTGATAGTAACGCATTCTACCTTTGCAGAAAACTTGTTGAAGTAATTAATTTAAGTGGTTTAGATATTCAAAAAGGTTCTAATGAAAATGGCTATGTTGCAAATTACGCATTAACCGTTAAAACAACAGGAACAACTGAAATTGTAAATGTTAACGACTACTTGTTCTATACTGTTGATGGTGAAAACTATCTTTTAGGTTATGTTGGAACTTCTGCTGAGTTAACCTTGCCAGCAAACTATAACGGACAAAGTTATAAAATTCATGATTCTGCGTTTATTAATTGTGAAAATTTAACAAGTGTTACTTTAAATAGTTCAGTAACAAGCATAGGTGAACTTGCTTTTGCTAGTTGTACTGGCTAAACAAACATGATAATTCCTGATAGTGTAACAACTATAAAAGATGGTGCTTTTGATTATTGCGAAAATTTGAAATATAACGAATATGAAAATGGACTTTACTTAGGAAATGCAAACAATCCATATTTGTGGTTAATTGGTGCAAAATCAAATGATATAACAACTTGTATTATTAAAGATGGTTGCAAGGTAATACCTGCTAATTCTTTTGATTGGTGTGAAGAATTAACAACTATAACAATTCCTAAAACAGTTACAGTAATAGGAAATTTTGCATTCTTTGCATGCGATAAATTAACAACTGTGTTCTACAAAGGAACTGTATCTGATTGGGAAAGTGTAAATGTTGATATTAATTATAACTTACCTTTACAATATAAAATTTGTTATTACAGTGAAACCGAACCAACAACAGCCGGAAAATACTGGCACTATGTTGATGGTGTGGAAACCATTTGGACAACTGAGGCGTAAAATAAATTTTAAATAAAAAAATAAACCAGTGATATAAATTCACTGGTTTGTTTTTTTGTTTTGTAAATATGTTGTTTATACAAAAACTAAAACTATACCCAACAAAAATCCAACCAAAATTGCAAATGCAGGAAGCTTGCTTTTGTACATTAAAATTGCTTCCGGAATTAATTCGCCAAACACTGCATACAACATTGCACCTGCTGCAAATGTTAAGGAAAGCGCCAACCAAATAGGTCCAATTAAACCTAACGAATAACCAAGTATGGTACCCAACACTGTTGGAATTCCAGCCAAAACTGAAAGCAAAACAGCCTTCCATTTTTTCATTCCACCAGCAATTAAAGGAACCGAAATTGCCATTCCTTCGGGTATGTTGTGTAACCCCAAAACAACAGCAATAATAAACCCACCACCTTTAAACAAGTTTCCAGTGTGTCCAGCATAAGAAGCACCAATAACCATACCTTCGGGAATGTTGTGTAAAGCAAGTGCACACGACATAATAACACCAGCCCAAAGCAATTCATACTTTTGTGCAACACCAGTTTTGTGTTTTTCAAGGTGTGCTTCGTAGTGGTCGGAATGTATTAATTCTTCTAAACTATCGGCAGTTTGTGGGTGGTTATTGTCAATATGTTCAACTTCTTTGTTTGCATGGTTATCAATAATCATGTTTAAAACATAAACAGATGCAAACCCTGCAACCACTCCAAGTGGAATAATATATAGTGGAGTTTGGGATGTTGCACCTTCTGGCATCATGGCTTCGGGTATTAATTCAAAGCAAACAATGGCTAGCATTATTCCAGCTGCAAAACTAAGCAACAGGCTTACAATTTTGCTGTTGTCTTTTTTAAATATGGTTCCAACAAAACCACCAAATCCAGTTCCCAAAACGCCTGCAATTGTGCTTACAATTATTACAAACCAAAAATTACTCATATTATTTTTTCTCCTGTAATATTAGTTTTTGTAAAACAATTTTCTTCTTTTATTATAATTTGGTGTGTTAAAATTTACAAATAAAACCGACAGTTATTTTAA
>JAZRJQ010000038.1:0-5007 GCA_045645925.1 Clostridia bacterium
TAATAGTATAGCATAAAACTTATCAACAAAAAAGATAATAAATAAAAATAATTATTATTTTGTTAAATTTACTTTATTTTACAACAAAAAAACACCCTCAAAGGGTGTTTCCTTATTATAAATATTTAACATCTTTCAAAAACGAAACAAAATCGTCACTATTAATTGTATTAGCACCAAAAACAACACCTAGTTTAACTTGGGTTTTAATTTTTCCACCATGAAAATCACTTCCACCAGTTAAATAAAGATTATTTTTATCGGCCAATTTCTTAATTATTTCTTCATGTTCAGGTGTATGACAATTATATTTTAATTCTAAAGCCTTAACCCCACAATTAATTGCATATTTAATATAATTAATCATTTCTTGGTTGGTAAAACCATAAGCTCCAGAATGTGCAAGTGAACTAATTCCACCACTCTTATGAATAACATCTAAACATTCAGCAAGTGTTGGTAAGTTTCTAGTTTCATCTACAAAAAATCTACTTTGTGAATTTGTATGATGTCTTTTATAAAACATTTCACCAAACAACTCAGGGGCAATCAATTTATTTTCTTCAAAAGAAAGCGCTGATTGTTTTACAAGGTTGTAGGCTTCTGCTTTTTTTCCTGTTGTAATTTCAACACTTTCATCAAACTTAATCCCCAATTTTTTATATAAGGATTTCATGTTTTCAAGAATTAATTTTTGATTTTCTATTTTTTGTTTTGTAGAATATTTTTGATTAAGCCAAGTGTTTACAACTTCCACATCTATTCCATACCCTAAAACATCATAAAGTGTACCATCTTTACAAAAACTCAATTCAACACCTGGAATAATTTTTCCATTAAACAACAAGCCTTTACTTTTTATATCAAAATAAGATTTAACACTATCATGGTCGGTTATTGAAATAATTTCTAAACCTTTATCTTCACACATCTTTAAAGTTTCAGCCGTAGAAAATGCTCCATCAGAATTATTTGTGTGAAAATGTAAATCAATATTTCCCATTATCTTTCAAGTTCCTCAGCATAAGGCATTCCAGGTTGTGCACCCATTTTCCCAAGTTTAATAGTTGATGCCAAAACACCTTTTTTAGCAGCATCAATTTTTGAAAACCCTTTTAAAAGTGCAACAACATAGTTACCACAGAAAGTATCGCCTGCACCAGTAGTGTCAATAATTTGAGCTGGTTTTAATGCTGGAACATTTACAATTGAACCATTATTGTTAAAATAAACACCTTTTTCACCAGCTGTTGCAACAAGGTTTGGTAACACAGAAATTGCATCTTCAACTTTTGTAGTTTCAGAAATTTCCATTGCTTCTTCTTCGTTAGCTGTAATAATTGTAACTTTTTTCAACAATTCAGCATTGTGATCTTCACCAAATTTTAACCCCTTAGATGGACAAGGTGTTAAAACTGTTTTTACTCCATTTTTATAACAGAAATTAATAAGTTCTCCATAAACTTCTTTTGGCATTTTTGATTGAGTGATAACAACTTCTGCATTTTTAATAATATCAGCATATTCTTGAATCATACCAACATTAAATTTTTCGATTGCTTCTTTACATCTGTGAATATCATTTGCTCCTTCAACAGAAACATAAATTTTACAGCTATCACTTTTTACACCTTTAAGTACTTTAACTGCTGAACAGTCAACTCCGTTATTTTCAAGATTTTTTACGGTTTTATATCCAATTTCGTCATCACCAACAACAGAAATCATTTTAACCCTGTAACCTGCCCTGGCTGCTGCAACTGCTTGATTTGCACCTTTTCCACCAGGCAATTCAACATCTGCAACATTTGGATATGTTAAATCGGCATTTTGTTTGTATGTAGCATCCCAACCACAACCACCAAAAACAACAATATATTTTTCCATAGAATTTCCCCCTATATATTATTTATAATTTAACAATATATTTTTGTTTTGTCAATAACTTAACTCTTTGACTGATTTCAATATTAAAATTAACAAATTTTACTATATAAAAAAGCCAAGAAAACTTGGCTTTTTGAGTGTTTTATTTGAAAATTTGAGACAAAATATAATTATTTAATTTTTCAATGTTTTTAATTCTTTGATAACGGTGAATACCATTTGGATTTTCAGTCATAACACATTTTCCAGAGGTTTCTTCCGCTGTTGAAATCACAACATCACAAGGAACAAAATCGTAAAGGTCTGGATTTGTTAACGCAACAATACTGTTTGGATCGTAAATAAACACATTTAGAGGGTCTGAAATTTCTGTAACTTCTGACATCATATCAATAGCAATTTGTTCAGTAGCATTTTTTGCTTTATGATTTTCAAAAATCTCTCTTGGAATTCTAGCATCTTCTGCCAATTCAATTGGATTGAACACCATTTTTACACCTGATTTTACAACCAAGTCTAATGCTTCTGGATCAAAATATGCATTAAATTCAGCACAAGGAGTAATGTTTCCATGACCTGTCACAGATCCAATCATTGCATAAATGCTAGCAATTTTTGGTTTTACGTCAGGATGAGCAACAAGCAATCTTGCAATATTTGTAATTGGTCCCAATGACACAATTGTTATTGGTTCTTCTGCTTTTGTTAAAACATCATACATTGCTTGGCAAGAATCTTCTTCATAAGGGTAATCTTGTTTACCAGGATCAAATCCACCCATACCTGTTTTACCATGAACTTCTTCCGCATTTCTAACAAAAGCTTTAACTAATGGACCAGGCAATCCTTTTGCAAGTCTTACACCTTTAAAATAATTGCTTGCAAAAAATTGTAGGTTACGTGTTGTAACTTCAATTGGTGTGTTACCAGCTGTTGAAGCAAGCAATTTAATGTCAAATTTTTCCAAATTGTTGTAAAGCATAATTAATGCTATTGAGTCGTCGCAACCAGGGTCGCAATCAATAATTAATGGTATTTTTTTATTTTCCATAATTCCTTCCTTTTTAAAAATTTAATTTTAAATCAATTTTATTTGTTTTTATATATTTTTTTACGTCACTTAATTTAGGCATTCCTGTTTGAGCCCCTAATTTTGTGGTTTTTAATCCTGCACAAACATTTGCAAAATATATTGAATCCCTAATACTAAGTTCATTGTTTATACCAACCATAAATGAACCTAAGAATGTATCACCTGCACCAGTAGTATCCACAACGTTCACATCAATTGCTGGAATATTATAAATTTGTTCTCCATCACTAAAATTAACACCATCACCCCCCTGAGTTACAATTAATTTATTAGGATATTTTTTCAAAACACTCATTGGGTCTTTTTTGTTATAACCTTTTACTGTTTGCAATTCAATTTCGTTAACAATAACAAATGTTGCATTTTCAAAAAGTTCTTCCGGATATTCTTTTATAGGAGACGGATTTAAAACAAATTTTATATTGTTTTCCTTACAAATTCTACTTACTAACAATAACGATTCAAGTGGTATTTCAAATTGTCCACCAACAATTGCACACTCTTTAATT
Source organism: Clostridia bacterium (assembly GCA_045645925.1). Taxonomy (GTDB): domain Bacteria; phylum Bacillota; class Clostridia; order Christensenellales; family UBA1242; genus UBA6345. Next base: position 3,490 of record JAZRJQ010000038.1, read on the forward strand.
CTGTTAGCATATTTCCTAACATAATTTTCATCAAGCAAAGCATTTGCACCAGGAATAACAATGATTTGATTGTTTTTGTTACACACAATAATATTTGCAATACCACCTTGTGCATTTTTAATTTGTTTAACAGCTGTAATATGAACACCTTCTTCTTGTAAATGTGCCACAGCATTTTTGCTAAACATATCATCTCCAACACAAGCCAACAAGTTTGTACTAGCACCCAATCTAGCACAAGCAACTGCTTCGTTTGCACCTTTTCCACCAAAAGAAATCAAGAAATCTTTACCAAAAACAGTTTCTCCAACCTGTGGCAAATTGTCGGTATTACAAACAATGTCTGTGTTAATACTCCCCACTACACCAATTCTTTTCATATCATTCTCCTAATTTTCTATACTTAAATGTTAACACATTTTAATATAATACTCTAACGATTTTAATTAAAGTACTACTAATTTTTACAATAATTATAAAATTACAACACAAAACATTAGTCACCATAACCCAAATTATCGTTTTACAAATTTTTGGATTATTGATAAAATTTTTATAGGTTGTGCAAAATAATATTGCATAACACAGAAGGAAAAAGGAGAAAAATATGGCACAAAGATTTATTTTAAATGAAACTTCCTATTTTGGAAGGGGTTCAAGAACAGAACTATCAAACGAAATTAAATCTAGAGGTTACAAAAAGGTTTTGGTTGTAACCGACAATTCATTAATTAAATGTGGAGTAGCTAACAAAGTAACCGATGTTTTAGACGAAGCCAGCATTGCTTATGAAGTTTATAGCGATATCAAACCAAACCCAACAATCAAAAATGTTTTAGATGGTGTTGACGCTTGCAAAAAATGCAACGCTGATGTTATCGTTGCTGTTGGTGGTGGAAGTGCAATGGACACAGCAAAAGGTATTTCAATTGTAATCACAAACCCTGACAGAGCTGATGTAAAATCACTTAACGGATTGTCAAACACAAAACATAAAGGTTTACCAGTTATTGCCCTACCTACAACACACGGAACAGCTGCCGAAGTTACCATCAACTATGTTATCACCGACGAAGACCGTCAAATAAAAATGGTTTGCGTTGACCCTAACGACATTCCTGTTTTAGCAATTGTGGATTCAGAACTTATGGAAACTTTACCAAAAGCAACAGCAGCTGCAACAGGCTTAGACGCCTTAACCCATGCTGTTGAAGGATATATAACAAAAGGTCACAACACAATGAGTGATATGTTCCACCTAAAATCAATCCAATTAATTTTTGAAAACCTAGAAAAAGCTGTTAACGCAAAAGATGTAACAGCAATTGAAAACATGGCTCTTGCTCAATACATTGCTGGTATGGGATTCTCTAACGTTGGCTTAGGTATTGTTCACTCAATGGCTCACCAACTTGGTGCTGTTTACGACACACCACATGGCGTTGCAAACGCAATTTTATTGCCAACAGTTATGAAATTTAATGGTGCTGTTTGCGCAGACAGATTTAAAGAAATTTT
>JAZRJQ010000039.1:0-1506 GCA_045645925.1 Clostridia bacterium
AATGTTCGGTTGGTATTAAAAATGCAGAATTTCCTTTAGGTTATGACGATCCAACTTTATATAGTTTAACATTACCTGAAGGTGTTACAAAATTCCAAGGATTATCACTTTTTAAACAACGTTTTCCAAACATTGAAAAAGATGTTTATAGATTGTTGGTTTATGGAGATAATAAAAAAGTTTATCTAAATCAAGTTTTAAGATATAGCAATACACTTCATTGGTTGTATGACTTGGAGTTTGAAAGCGAACCAATAACGCTTGCGTACAAGAAACAAGACAATGATGCCATCATCATAACTGATGGAAAGCAAATGAAAATTTGGGAAACAAACTACACGCCTTACACAGTGCACAACACACCGATTATCACAGATATGTGTATGCACGAAGGTTTGTTGTTTTGTTGTTTGAAAGAACCGGCTTTTAAACTTTGGTATGCAACCGATTTAAACCCTGAAAAAGTTGGTGATATAAATAGTTATTCTGGTTATATCACATTGCCTGATGGCCTTGGAAATGCAAACAGAGTTATAACATTTGACGAAAATGTTTATGTAATTCGTGAATATGGAATTTCAAAAATTAGTTATATTCAAAAAAACTTTACTGTAAGTGAAGTGTATGCAAGCAACACTCAAATTTTTGCAAACACAGCGTGCGTGTGTGGTAATTTATTGTTGTTTATGACAACAGATGGTTTGTACACTTTTAATGGAGCAAGAGTAACAAAAAATGAAATCAACTTTTTAAAGAATTTGGAAATAAATCACGCAATGACAGCATCATCACTTGCAAGCAAATATTACCTTGCGTGCAAACTTGATTTTGAAGATGAAAAACATATTTTGTGTGAAGAAAATGAATGTGTTAATAATGCATTAATTGTGTTAGATGTTGATGATTATTCATACGAAATTGTGCGTGGTGTGGACATTAAAAAATTACAACCACTTAAAACAGATATCTTTGAAAAAATGTTGGTTGTGTTCAATTCTCATAATGCAGATAAAATTGGTGAAATTGTTGAAAATTCTGTGTGTTTTGATGAAAATTTACCAAAATTTTGGGCATCACAACAAATTTTTGCAAGTTTTGAAACAAAAATATTCACAAAACTTGTTGTTGATGCAGATAAAGACGTTGAAATTAAGTTAATTTATGATGACAAAGAAATCACTTTTACAACATATCAAAGCGGAATAAATGAGTTTATGTTCAAATTGTTTGGCAAACAACTTAAACTGGAAATCAGTTCAAATTGTGAGAGTGCCAACGTGAACAAAGTTTATGTAGATTATTATGATTGTTGATGTGGTCGTTTTAAAAAAGTTTAATAGATATTTTCAATATTTGCAAAATCAAAAACAAATAAAACTTTTTAATATTTATTTAAAAAGTGAAAGGAGCAAAAATGAATTGGAAAAATCGTTTTACAAATTATAATTTTTGGATTTCTATTGTCAGTGCTGTGCTTTTAATTTTGCAAGCTTTTGAATTTCAGTT
>JAZRJQ010000040.1:0-10062 GCA_045645925.1 Clostridia bacterium
ATGTCGTTTATTGATTTTGAATTTGTTTCAGTTGGAACATATCCTCAACGAATGAATAATGTTGTTAATATTGATGGGTATTACAAACGTCCATGGCTTATGGAATGGATTGGAAGCATTGCAACCAGAAAATTTACGCAAGATATTCATTTGGTTAAATCAATTAAAAAAGTTTTAAGTCGTGGTGATGTTTTAACAATGTATCCCGAAGCTAGATATTCTCCAGCTGGAATCACATCTTCTTTTCCAGACACGGTTGCTAATCTTATAAAGAAAAACAAAGTGCCAGTTGTTGTTGCTATTCATCGTGGTAATCACTTGTATTCACCAGTTTGGAACTATAAGAAAAAAAGAAATGTTCCAATGCACACCACAATAACTCAAATTTTAACAGCAGAAGAAGTTGAAATTTTATCTGCAACTGAAATTAATGAAAAGTTAAGAGATGCTTTTAATTATGATGACTATCAATATCAAAAAGATAATAATATTTTAATTACTGAACCATATAGGGCAGAAGGCTTAGAAAAAATTTTGTATCAATGCCCACATTGTAATACCGAATTTAAAATGGCTTCCAAAGGAGCAGAACTATTTTGTGAACATTGTGGCAAACATTGGTTGTGGCAAGAAAATGGCTATTTAAAGGCTTTGGAAGGTGAAACTGAGTTTAACCATATACCAGATTGGTACGAATGGCAAAGAAATCAAGTTAAAAGCCAAATTTTAAATAAAACATATAGTTTTAGTGACGAAGTTGAAGTTTATTCTCAGCCACATTGTTGGAAATATCGCCCTTTGGGTAAAGCAAAATTAACTCATGATATAAACAATGCTTTTGTTATTGAAGGGTGTTATAGAGAAAAAGATTATCGCATACAACGAAATCCTCTAGAAAATATGGCACTTCACGTTGAATATGATTTTGCAAAAATTAAAAATACTAAAACTGTTGATTGTATTGATATTTCAACCGAAAAAGATTCATTTTATTGTTATCCAACCAACCCAAAAGTTGTTACAAAATTAGCATTAGCAACTGAGGAATTATTTAAAATTAAGTATGCAGAAATTAAAAAGAACGATTAATAAAGTCGTTCTTTTTTTTTACTAAATAATATTTTCAAATTCTCTAAGCGCTTTTAAATAAGTTTCTTTATCAACTGGATAAGCCAATCCATGACCAGCACCCGGTATAATATGTAATTTTTTGTTAGATGAACAAACATTGTAAAGTTCCAAACTCATGTTACTTGGAACAAAATTATCATTGTCGCCATGGAAGAATATTATTGGAACATTGGCATTTTTTACAGCTTCAATTGCTGAAAATTCTTCAATATTAAATCTACCAAACAATTTTGCTCCAATTTTTACGAAAGGGAACACTAATTTTGCAGGTAATTTCATATCTTTAATAACTTTACATATTATTTCTTTTGGTGAAGTGTAGCCACAATCTGCAAGAATATATTTAACATTTTTAGGCAATTTTTCGTTGGCAACCATCATTACAGTTGCTGCTCCCATCGAAATTCCTGTAAGTATAATTTTAACGTTGTCACCAAATTGGTTTATAACAAAATTAATCCATTTTAAACAATCTAAACGTTCTTTAATTCCAAAAGTTATAACATTTCCGTCACTTTCACCACTTGCTCTATGGTCAACAATTAGGGTATTGTGACCTACATTAAAAGCTCTTTCAACACCACCACTTAAATCTCTTTCACCATAACCTTTATATCCATGAAACATTATTTCAATTGGAGCACCTTTTTTGTGCTCGTAATATTTTCCTTTTAAAGTTAAACCATCATCTGATTTTATTGAAAAATCTTTATGTTTCATTGCTCTAACTTTTTTAACCCATTCAATCATTTGATTTTCAAATGGTAAAAATTCATCGCCTGGTGGCAGTTCATATTCGCTAGGCCCAGGTAGGGTTCGTTTGGGTGAATAAAATATCATTTTAAAACAATATAACGAAGCAATAAATATCAGCAACAAAATAAATGCAATTATTGACAAACTAATCCATAACCAAAGCATAATTAACTCCAAATTTAATTTCGATTAATTCTATATTTTATGAAAATTTTTGTCAAGTTGTGATAAAAATCATTTGCTATTTTAATCAAATTTAGGAATTATTATATATAAATATATAATATTTTAAGTTTTGTTTTTGTTTGACAAAGAATTTTGTGTGGGTTAAACTAACAACGATAATAAAAATAAGGAGAGTGTTATGAAAAGAAGTAAAACAATAAAATTGTTGATTACTGCTGGATTAAGTATTCCTTGTGCTTTTATGCTTACTGCCTGTGGCGATAACGATAATTCTGGAAGTTCGTCGGGTGGTGGGTTTTGCCAAAAGGGTCAATGCGAATTTACCACTGTGCTAAAAGCTTCCGACTATAAAAGCAATGCTTTTTGGAATGCTGTTTCCAAGTTCGAAAACAAAAAAGTTAATGGCATGAGCTATATGCAATGGGCAGGAAATAGTGTTTACATTTCTCAACCTATAAATTATTCTTCAAGCAATATGGATCAAGTTTCTTATCAACCAACACATATTGAAATTTGTGAAAAGTGTGGTTATATTGAAGAAAAAGAACATCATTTTGAAACTGTTAACGTTGTTGATGGTTATAATCACCACATACGTTGTACAGACTGTGGCTATGAACACAAAAATGCATGTGACTTTGTAACATCTAACCCTGACGGAACCGAAAATGATGGTTGTTTCTGTGGTAACTTAATACCACAATACACAGTAGAATCTTTATCTCCAAACACAGTTAAGGTTACCATTTCAGAAAAGGCAAGTGGCGAAGTTGTTATTCCTTGCAGAGTAGGTGGTAAAAAAGTTACTAGGGTTAGTTTTGATATTCCATATAGTTTTAGTAACTTAAACATTACAAAGCTTACAATTCCTGCAAGTGCTATTTATGATACAAGCCTTCCACAAAACAATAATATTGAAGAAATTGTTATTTCTGCTGATGAAGAAAATTTAACATCAACTGATAGACCATATTTAACCATTCAAAACTTCCAAGGTTTAAAAAAGGTTACAATGTTAAATGGTAGTTTAAACGAAATAACTATTCTTAATTGTCCAAATTTAACAACCATTGACACAAAACAATTTGCCGGAACAGTTGAAATTAGTCAATGTACAGCATTAACTTCTGTTAAAGCTAGTTACTTTAAATGTATTGATTCCGATGTAAGTAAACAACCACAAAACTTAACTGAAATCACACTATATCAAAATCCTGCATACACAAATCAATATTTGTTAACTTATTTACCAAAATTTGTTAAAACAATCAATCTTTCAGAAAATGTTACAAAAATTGAAAGTGCAGCATTCAGAGCAATTCAAAACATTGAAACAATTAATGCTCCTAGTGTAACAAAAATTGAGGAAGCTGCTTTCCAAAATTGTATAGCATTAAAAACATTAAATGTTCCAAAAGTTGCAGAAATTGAAGCTGAAGCATTTAGTGGCTGTACAAGTTTAAAAAGTTTTGATATGCCTAAATTAGAAACTATTGGCAATAATGCATTTAAAGATTGTACTGCTTTGGAAAGCGCTAATTTATCAAAAGTAACAAGTCTTGGTGAAAACGCATTCTATGGTTGTTCAAAATTAAATGCTGTAACTCTATCAAATCAACTTACAGTATTAAATGCTAGAACATTCTATAATTGTAGTGCACTAGAAGAAATATCTATTCCTGCAAGCGTAACCTCTTTTGGTGAATATTTGTTTACAGGATGCTCAAAAATCAAAAAAGTTTATTATAATGCTACTAATGCAACTTTACAATCTGCTTTTAATGCTCCATTTGGTGAAATTGGTGAAGAAGTTGTAGGTGGTTGTGAATTTGTTGTAGGTAAAGATGTTGTGTCAATTCCTGCAAACTTAACTTACGTATCAGATTCAAGCAAAAATAATATCACAAAATTCACATTTGAAAGTGGAAGCAATTTAAAAACAATTGGAACAAGGGCAATTGCTTGTTTAAAAATTACATCACTTGATTTACCACAAACAATTGAATCGGTTGCTAACGAAGCAATCTACAAATGTGAAGATTTAGTTACAATTAATTTAGGTTCACTTGATTTGTCAGCTAGCATTATTTCTGGTTGCACTGCTTACGAATTTGAATCTTACAATGGTGGTTATTACTTCGGAACACAACTTGTTGGTGTTGTTGATGGCACAACCAGTCTTGTTGTTAGGGAAGGCACAAAGAGTGCACTTAAATTAAATGACAATTTTGTATCAAATGAAACTGCTGCAATTTTAACAAGTATTACAATGCCTAACACTCTAACTTCATGGAACGTTCCATTTGCAACATTTACAAATCTTCAAACAATTGGTTTGTCAGATACTTTAACAGAAATTAGTGACAGTATGTTTGCTAGTTGCGAAAATTTAACAACAGTTACAATTCCTGAATCAGTAACAAGAATTGGTAAATTAGCGTTCTCTGGTTGTACAAATCTACAAACAATTGTTTTACCAAGCAACTTAATCACAATCGACGAACAAGCATTCTACTTGTGTTCAAATCTTGAATCAATTTCAATTCCTAACAAAGTTGAAACAATTGGTGCTTATGCATTCCAAGGTTTAACAAAAGTTACTTCATTTACACTTCCTGATTCAATTAAAACTCTTGGAACTTCAATATTTAAAAATTGTGGTGGAGAATCTACAATTTCTGTAACATTTAACACATTGCCAAATTTAAAAACATTCAATACTGCATTTAAAGGATCAAGAATAGAAACAATAACAATTCCTAATTCATTTACAAAAATTTCTGATAAGGAATTCCAAGATTGTTATCAACTAAAAACAGTTATATTCCATAACAACATTAAAACTATTGGTTATAGAGCATTTGAATTTTGTAAATCACTTGAAACAATAACACTTCCAACAAATCTACAAAAAATTGATGATTATGCTTTCCAATCTTGTTTAAATTTAAAATCAATTACAATTCCTGCAAGTGTTACATCAATTGGCGATTATGCTTTTGCTAGATGTTCAGAACTTGAAACAATAACATTGTTAGGTAGCGTTGAAATTCCTGAATCAGCAACTGATAAATGTCCAAAATATAAAGGTCAAGAATGGAATAATGGCTACTATATTGGAACACAACTTGTTGGATTGGTTAACACTAATGAAGGTTTCGTATATATTAAAGAGGGAACAACAAAAATTGCTTCTGGTGTGTTCACAAACAACACATCACTAAAAGGTGTATATATTCCAGAAAGTGTTAAAACAATTGACGATAATGAATTTAGTGGTTGCACAAATTTAACTGTTGCAACAGCTTCAAGCACTATTTTAAAAGAAATAGTTGATGGTGATTCTATAACATATGGTGTAACAAAATATGTTGACGAACTTGCAAACGCAACACTTGATGGTTGGGTTTACTCAATTCCAACTTCAAACACAACAAAAATTGCTGGTTACTATGGTGTAGAAACCGTAATCACAATTCCTGCAAGTTTGGGTGGGGCAACACAAATAACAATTTCTGGTTTTGAAGGAAACACTTCAATAACAAAAATTGATATGCACAACAACGTTACTGCAATTAGCAACGATGCATTCAAAAATTGTACAAGTTTAACTGAAATCACAATTACTGAAAATGTATATATGATTGGTACTAACGCATTTGCTGGTTGCACAAATTTAACAAAAATAAACATTAATGCATCAAGTGTTCCATTTAGTGTAGGAACAATGACAGATACTGGATTTGAACAAAAAGCGACAGTTCAAACAACAGATCCAAGCTTTCTTCAATTGTTAAAAACAACTTATAAAAACTATACTTGGATTAAAGGAAATGTTTCTTTTAATTAAAACCAATAAAAAGGCTAACAAATATTGTTAGTCTTTTTTTTGTTTTATAAATTTTGAAAATTTAGTAAATTATGTTATATTAATATTGATTTTAAATTAAAGGGAATTGTCATGGTAGAAATTAAATATTTTGTTCATGGAACAACAACTGATAACATCAATAAAATTGCAAGTGGTTGGCTTCCAGGTGAACTTTCCGAAAAAGGGAAAGAGCAAGCAAAAGCTTTGGCTGAAATTATTAAGGACGAATATTTCGACGTAGTGTTTTGTTCCGATTTGCAACGTGCAATTGATAGTGCTTATATCGATTTTGCTGGGCGTAATATTCAAATTATTGTTGAACCAAGGCTTAGAGAATGTAACTATGGCGATTATAATGGAAAAGATAGTAAACTTGCTAATTACTTTGAACATATTACAAATCCATTTCCAAGTGGTGAAAGTATGATTGATGTTGAAAATCGTATAAAAAGTTTTTTGGACGACTTAAAAACTCAATATAATGGCAAAAAAGTGGCAATTGTTGCCCATAAAGCACCACAATTAGCAATTGAAGTGTTAACCATGGGTAAAACTTGGTTACAAGCATTGGAAACAGATTGGCGAATTACTAAAAATTGGCAACCAGGTTGGGACTATATAATTAAATAATATTAAACATAAAAAAAGATGCAGTTCGTTCTGCATCTTTTTTGCTAACTAGCTACATGATTTTGTTGTTTTTGAGCTAGTTTTTCCAGTGGTTTTTGAACTGGTTTTTTTACTACTTGTTGCTTTTGATTTGCAACCTGGTTTATCACATCTAGAAGAAGTTGCGCTAGTTCTATTGCTCATAGAGTTAGAAGCTTCTGTGTTCTTTCTAGCTCTAGCTTGTGATGTAGCCCTAGCACTTGTTTTATTAGTTGTGCTTCTAGTTGATTTTCCTGTAGTTTTATTAGTTGCCATAGTTCTTTTCACCTCCCGTAAATTACAAAGTTATTAACTTTGCAATAGTAGTTTTAGCCAAATGTTTAAGTTAATTCACAAAATTCAATGGTAATAATTGGTTTTAATTTTAAATTGTGTTAACATTAAATTAGAAAATTTAAAAAGGTGAACAACATGAAAAACATAATTTGCGCTTTGTCTTTATCAAGTGAATTCAACTTGGCAACTTTTATCGTTGGAATTCTGTCTTTGTGTGGTGTGGTTGTGAATATTATTGTTACTGCAAAAAATAATAAAAACAAACGTTACACCGATTTGATTACACACAACCGTATTTCAACAATGGAAAACTTAAAAAATGTTTCTAGCAACATTTTTAAAACAATTTATTCAACAATGGTTGAAGGGTGTGATTACAACAAAAACCTTCAAACTTTTATTGAATGCAAAACACAAGTTTTCTATTGTATTAACTTTAAGGGTAAACCAGAAGTTGAAATGCGTGACACATTAACAGCATTGGAAAACTTAATGGTAAACTTTGCTAAACATCATAAAAAATTAAATGACAATCAAAAAACAAAAATTTTTGAAACAATGGAAGTTGCAGTAAAATATTATCAAGCAATTTCTTGTGTGTATTGCAAATGTGAATGGCAAAGGGCTAAGGCTACAAGTTTGTCGGTTAAGGAAGTGTATAGCACCGATGACGCTTACGAAAAATATGTTGCACCAATGAAAGAAGAACTAAACAAACAAAAAGAAATTATAATAAATAACACATTTGAAAACATTATTAAAAAGTAAGGAATTAACACCTTACTTTTTTTCAATTAAATCAAAATACTCTAGCCATTTGTGTTGTCTGATTGGCATAATTAACCCATTATTAAAAAACAATAATAAGGCAGGAGTGATGTTGTTGTAAGTTTCAACAATTTTATAATCAACAAGTTTACCATCTTTTATTAAATTTTTAGCCTTCGCATGATAATTGAAATACATATAATTATTATCATCAGTAAAAAATAAATTATTTATTATGTGCTTTTTTTAAAAATAAATTGTAACTAATTTGTTTATTGTGCTATTATATTAAAGTAATTTAAGGAGGATTTTATGGAAATTACATCAGAAATTTTAAAAAGAATGAGCGAACACAGACCAAACTGGCCAAAACGTGCAGTTGTAACTTCTGGTATGCCATATGGTAACAAAAGTTTGCATTGCGGTCATATAACATTGTTTATCCATTCCGATTTTTTTGCTCGTTTTTTACGTGATAGAATTGGTAACGAAAATGTTATTTACGTATCTGGTACCGACTGCTATGGTAGTCCAATTTTAGAAGGGTACAGAAAAACAGTTGAAAAGAACGAATTTCACGGTACAATTGCTGAATACGTCCAACAATACCATAAAATCCAAAAAGATATTTTAAACAACTATAACATTTCTTTAAATTTGTTTGGCGCATCAGGAATTGGTAATTCAAAAGATATTCACCAAACAATGAGTAACGAAGTGTTTAACAGACTTCTTGAAACAAATAATTTAAGTGCATTAAAAACCTTACAATTTTACGATGAAGAACGTCAAACATTTCTAAATGGCAGACAAGTTATGGGTAAATGCCCATTTGAAGGTTGTTCTTCTGAACACGCATATGCCGATGAATGTGATTTAGGTCATCAATATATGCCACAAGAATTAATTGATCCAGTAAGCACATTGTCTGGCAAAACTCCAGTTTTAAAAGAAATTGGTAACTGGTACTTTAATTTGGAAAATTATATTGATTTACTTAAAGATTGGACAAATTATTTAAATAAAGAAACTCCAACCAGAAGTTATGTTACAAAAGAAATTAATGAGTTTTTAAAGAAACCTGAACTTTATGTTAAAAAAGAATATTTAGACCAATTTAAAGCAATTTTAAATTTGCCTGAATATGAACTTGTGGTTGATAATAAACCATCTTTTACTGTTATTTTTAATAAATTAACCGATAGAGAAAACGCTTGCGAAATTTTAACACAAAATGGTATTAGATATCGTACAGGTAAAACACTAGTTCCGTTCCGTTTAACTGGTAACATTGAATGGGGTGTAAATGCTCCTGACACTAACGAACTTAAAGATTTAACTTTCTGGGTATGGCCTGAAAGTTTGTGGGCACCAATATCGTTTACAAGAACCTATCTTGAACAATTTGGCAAACAAAATGAATGGAAAAACTGGTGGTGCAGTAAAGATGCAAAAGTTTACCAATTTATTGGTGAAGATAACATTTATTTCTATGGACCAGCTCAAACTGCTATGTGGTTTGCAATGCAAGGTGAAAATCCAACAATAAACGTTGAAAATGGTGATTTATCAATCCCACAAATTGTTGCAAACAAACACACCTTATTCCTAAACAAAAAAGCTAGTTCAAGCTCAGCAATAAAACCACCTATGGCAAACGAATTGTTGAATTTGTATAGTGCAGAGCAACTTCGTTTCCACTTCTTGGGTATGAACGTAGGCAATAACAGTTCAAGTTTTATGCCTAAACCACTTAATCCAGATGCAAATCCTGCTGAACAAGACCCAGTTGTTAGGGAATACAACTTGCTAACAAACGTGTTTAACCGTGTGCTAAGAACATTATGCTACACATGGCAAAAAGATTTTGATGGTGTTATGCCTTATGGTGAAGTTAGCGAAAAGGTTAAAAATGAATGTTTATACACAATTTTAAAATATGATAAAGCCGTTTTTGAACACAAATTCCACATGGTTTGCTACGAACTTGACACATTAATTCGCAACATTAACAAGGTTTTAACTGGTTATAACAATTCAATGGCAGAAACTAAGGAAGGTAAACAAATTTTAATCGATGCTTTACACATGGCTAGGGTAGCAATAACATTGTTGCACCCAATTGCACCTGAAAGTATTGAAAAAGTTGTAGAATTCTTTAAATTAGACCCATCAATTTTCAGTTGGGACAATTTAGAAAAAGAAATTTACGCTTTTGTTGAAAACCCAACAAATCATAAACCATCTTTCTTAGAACCTAAAACCGATTTCTTCACAAAGCCAAGCTGGCAATTTGAAAAATAATAAATAAATTAAACAAGCCTGCAAATTGCAGGTTTTTTGTTGTTTATTTTTATAAACAATATTGTATAATTATACATTAAAATATTTATTCATAAAATTTG
>JAZRJQ010000041.1:0-5970 GCA_045645925.1 Clostridia bacterium
ATCCACTTTTAACATTGATTTTTGGGTTTTTGTATCCATAGTCTGTCATGATTCTTCTCCTAAGTTATTTTAATTATTATTTTTTGCTGTTTTACAAGATGCAATTAATAGTATTCTAATTTTTGAACATTGTGAATTTAAATTGTTGAATGTTTGTTCTGTAATGTAATTAGTTTTATATAAAAGTTCAAGCCAATAACCAGTTTCGCTTGATTCTTTTAATGCTATTTCCAATTTGGAAATAAAATCTTTTTTTCCTTGTGCGTACTTGGATTCATATATGTTTGCCCCAATGCTAGTACCACTTCTACCAATTTGATTAGATATAATATTTTCTTTGTTTTCACGCAGAAATTTTACAAGATTTATTATTGAAACAGAAAATTCCATTGATAATTCTGCTAATTTATTTTCTTTCACGATTTACCCCTTAACAATTAAACTCAAAATGAGTTGTTCGCTTGTGCGAACATGATGTTTTTGTAAAACTCGAATGATGATTCACTAAAAGTGAAATGATGAGATGTTTACAAATGTTTATAATCAAAAAACATCATTAGCAAAGCTATATCATTTTTTACATCATTTTGCCGTTAGGCAAACATCATTTTACAAAAAATTTTATAAAAATTTTTTGTAATGGCTGGGGTGGTAGGATTTGAACCCACGAATGGAAGAGTCAGAATCTTCTGCCTTAGCCACTTGGCTACACCCCAATATGTTAAATTGCATACAAATTTATATACACTTTAAGTATACTCTTTTTGTGGGTATGTTCAAACAATTTTTTTGTTTCAAACAAACAAAGTTGTAACATAACTTAAAATTTATTTTGTCAAATTTTGAAATTATACTAAAATTAATGTGTATAAAAATTTAAATTATAAGGAGTTTTAAATGGCAAAAAGTTATAAACGCCATGTTAAACGTGCAATAAAAAACACCCATGGGGTAACACTGTTTTTTGCAGTGTTGTTTTTGGCATTGGGAGCAGTGGGTGGTTATTTTGGTTATTCGTATTTAACCAAAACCGACACTTTTGAACTTGTTGGCGAAAAGGAAATAACACTAAATGTTGGCGAAACTTTTACTGATGAAGGTTTTAAGGCTGTTGCTTTTGGTAAAGATGTTTCTGACAAGGTTCAAATTGAAGGTAATGTTGACACTTCAACCGAAGGAACTTATGTGTTAACTTACACAGTAAACAATTTAAAATACAAAGATGTAAAACGTTGCAGAGTTATTAACGTTGTGGAGGAATAGTATGTGGGGTGATTACGACGAAGTTGAAAACAAAACCATAACATATATTATTGCCAATATATTGTATTTGTTCATAACAGCAGTTGTAACTTTGGGTTGTGCTCAAATTTTTGAAAACAAAACAGGCTTAATTTTGGGAATTGTTTTTATGGTTGCGGGTGCTCCGTTTGCAATTGTTTACAAAGATGTTCCGTTAGTGTGCATAATACTTTTCTTTTTAAACTCTGTGTTTACAGGTATGGCACTTAGTATTTGTTATACAGCAACTGAATTTACTATATCTTTTGTAGAATGTGTTTTGTCATGTTTAATTGCGTTTGGTGCTTTTTTAATAATGATGTTTTTAAACAAAATACCGTTTGTTGCAAGATTTAAAACAATAAAAATAGTGGCAAATTTGGCTTTAATTATAACAATAATTCTGGTTAATGCTTTTGCTTTTGAAATTAAAGAAAACGATATGTACATGCTTTCGGGCGTTTTATCAATTATGTCGGTTGCTTTTGTGTTTGCAATGCAACGTAAAGATTACGATTTTGAAGATTTGTGTAAAAGTTTGTTAATATGTTCTTATAGTGTGTTTGTTGTTGCTGCTGTGGCGGCAATAATAATTGTTACCGAAGGTGACGCTGCCGATGGTTTTGGTGGCGATGGGGCAAAAAATAAAGATGTTGACTTAACAACAGCAATGTATGTTGCAAGCGACATAGCACCAGTTGCTGAAACTCCACCAAAGGAAGAAAAAGAAGAACAAACCAAAGGAGAGAATAATGGCTAAAAGAAAAAAGTTTTCGTTTGCATTAACAGCCTTTTTGTGTTTGCTTAGTTTAATTATTGGTTTGTGTGTTGGTTTTGTTGGTTCGCATATTTTAGATAGGCAAAAAAATGATTTGTATAAAAGCGACGTTGTTTATGGCAACGGAATTGAATTTCACTTTTTAGAACTTGGTAATGGAAAAACTGGTGATAGCATTTATATTAAATCTGGTAAAACTGACATTTTGGTTGATGGCGGTTCCAGAACAAGTAGTGCAAACACTATTGAAACATATGTAAAAAATGAAATGGCAGATGATGTTTTGGAATATGTTATTGTTACTCATGCTGACCAAGACCATATAGCTGCGTTTGCAGGAGATGGCACAAATCAAAGTTTGTTTAAACGTTTCCAAGTTGAAACAATTATTGATTTTCCAAAAACAAACAAAAATACCGAAGTTTACAACAACTATGTTGCTTCACGTAACGCCGAAGTTCAAGCTGGCGCAAAACATTTTAATGCATTGCAATGTTATAATAATGCTGACGTTGAAAATGGAGCAAAACGTAGTTACGAAATTGGAAAAAATATAACACTTAACATTTTGTATAACTATTTTTATGAACATGAAGATGATGATGAAAACAACTATTCTGTTTGTTTTCAAATTGAAGAAGGTGACAACCGTTATTTGTTTACAGGCGACCTTGAAAAAGAAGGTGAAGAAAAACTTATTGAACATAACACTTTAAGTAAAGTAAAGTTGTTTAAAGCAGGTCACCATGGTTCAAAAACATCAAGTAACAATTGTTTGCTAGATGTTATAAAACCAGATATTTGTGTAGTATGTTGTTGCGCTGGTTCAGTTGAATATACCGACAACTTGCCAAACACATTTCCAACACAAGATTTTATTAATCGAATTTCAAAATGGACAACGCAAGTTTATGTGACCACTGTTGGAACCATTAAACAAGATGGAACAAAAAGTGATGGTAGCATAAATTATTCTGATGTAAGTTATGCAAGTTTTAATGGTAATGTTGTTGTTAAAAGTGAAAAAGGAAATGTTACAGTTGCGTGTTCTAACTCTAACACTGTGCTAAAAGATAGCGATTGGTTTAAACAAAACCGAACAACGCCAACGGCGTGGGCTTAAATTATGTTAAAAAAAGAAGTAAGTTTTTTAAACTTGCTTCTTTTGTTTTTATTAAATTAATTTGAAATTTTTTAAAATTATAGTACACTTAAAATATGAAAAATTTAGAATGTAAATATTTTAATATATGTGGTGGTTGCTCACTACTAAACGTTGATTACGAAAAACAACTGAAACAAAAACAACAACAAGTTGCAAGTGCTTTTGCTGAGTTTGGAATTAATGCAAAAATTGAAAATACAATTGGAATGTACTATCCATATAAATATCGTAACAAAGTTCACTTGGCAATACGTGATGTTAAGGGTAAACCACAAGTTGGTTTCTTTGAAGAAAACAGTAATAAAATTGTTGATGTTGACGATTGTTTGTTGCACGATTCTTGGGTTAAAAGTTTGATTGAAATAACACGTGAATTTATTAAACGTTTTAAAATTTCACCATACAACAAACGTAAAAACATTGGCACATTAAAGTATGTTGTGGCACGTAAACTTGGCAACGAAATTATGGTTACAATGGTTGTAACAACACCTGCATTTTCTGGTCGTGATTGGTTTTACGATGAACTTGTTAAGGCTTTTAAAAATGTTAGTTTTTATCTTAACATTAACACCCGAACCGATAACGCAGTGTTCGACGAAAACTTTGTTCATAAAGCAGGGTTTAAAAAACTTCGTGGCGAAATGCTTGGTGTAAAATTTGAATTGTCGCCAAACTCGTTTTTCCAAATTAACACACAGATAACTGAGAAAATTTATAGACAAATTTTTGAAACGCTTAACATTAATGATAAGTCAATAATTCTTGATTTGTACTCAGGAATTGGCATAACAAGTTTAGTTTTTGCCAAAAACGGTGCAAAAGTTGTTTCAATTGAAAGTGTGCCGGAAGCAGTTAACGATGCAAAAAATCTGATTAAACTTAACAAGTGTGAAAATTTGATTACACCAATGCTTGGCAAATGTGAAGTGTTAATTAACCGAATCAACTATCGAAAACTATATAAGCAAGACGGTTTGATTTCTGTGTTTTTAGACCCACCACGTATTGGTGCACAAGTTAGTGTTTTGGAAGAAATTAACAAACTTAATCCTTACAAATTGGTGTATCTAAGTTGTAATCCAAAAACATTGGCTAGGGATTTAAAAGTGCTAACCGACTATGGTTTTAAAATTGAAACTGTACAACCTTTTGATATGTTCCCTCACACAAGCCACGTTGAGACATTAGTCACACTTGCAAAGTGAGACTTATGCCTGTACAATGAATTGCAAAAATTGTATGAATAAAACTTGTTTAATGTTTTAATAAATGTTTACTTAACAACTTATTAATTGGAGTTAAAATGAAACAAAACGAAAAATTATATAACGTAATATTTTACTTCACAAAAGATGGACGCAAAATGTTGTATGCTTATTTGGAAGAAGATTATAGTTATGGTTTTTATTATAGCGAGTTTAGTAAAAAGTGGGAGTTCTCTGTAATAGATTTTGAAATGCTTGAACATGATTTTGGTTTTGAAAAAATAACAGAAGAACATGCATCAAAAATTGCCGACACAAAAAAGGTTAAAAAACTTTTTGAAAAAATGTTTGGCTTTAAAATAGGGTAATGTGAAAATGGAACAAACTTTTTATATTGTAAATTATGAAGATGAGTATGGCGAAGAATATGTTGATTTGTTAAAAATTAAGTTCGACACAAAAACATACGTCATTTATAAAGATGTGCCATCTTTTCAACTTGGTGGTGAAGATGAAAACGGTGAAGAAATTTACGAAACATTCATAGAAAAACCCGTGTTTGAAATTTTGATTGAAGGTTTAAAACAAAAAGGTTACACAGAAGAAAAATAATTTTTTGGGAGAAAAATTATGGAAGAATTTTTTAAACACGAAAATTTAATGCATGAAGACCAAATTTTTTATACAATCGATTATGTTGATGAAGATGAATTTGAGTATGCGCATTGCATTCATGTTTATTTTAAGAATAAAAACTTTAAAATTACAAACAATATTCCAGTAAAGCATTTGGATAAATATGACGATTATAATGTTAAATCACATGCACATTATGTTGAACATATAATTTTTGAAGCATTAATTGATGGGTTAAAAGCAAAAGGATTTTCTGAAATAAATGAGTAACAAAAAACAACTTACATTTTTAATAACAGCAATTTTGGTAAACTTTGTAATTTTTTGTTTGGAAATTGTTGGATTGTTTTTGTCGGCACGTTCTTATGGTTGGGGTTTGTTTCAATACTACACCCAACTTAGCAACATGTTTGCACTGTTAGTTAGTGGTGGTTTTGTTGCATACGGGATTTGTGCAGTTGTTTTTAATAAAAATGTTATTCCGTTATGGCTAAAATTATTACGTTTTATGGCAACCTGTTGTTTAAGCCTTACAATGATTGTTGTGTTTGCAGTATTAATTCCCATGATTGGCGAAGGTGGGTTTAGGCTAATGGTTATGGTTGATTCAACACCATATCATCATTTAGTGTGCCCATTACTTTCCTTAATTTCTTTTATATTTTTTGAAATTAAACCTGAACTAAAATTAAAACACACTCTAATTGCATTAATTCCAACAATTGTTTATGGCTTAGTAATGTTCTTGTTGAACTTACTAAAAGTTATTGTTGGACCATATCCATTTTTGTTGGTTTACAACCAACCTTGGTTTGTAACAATAATTTGGGCAATTGCATTGTTTGGTGGAGCGTACTTTATTGGTTGGCTTTTAAACTTTGCAAACATAAAGTTTGAAAAAG
>JAZRJQ010000042.1:0-2558 GCA_045645925.1 Clostridia bacterium
TTGTAAATCTAAAAATTAATTTGGAAAAATTAAAGAAACCATTGGTTATAACAATGCGTGTTAAACGATTAATTTTAACGAATTTTGTAATATTATTTATTAGTTATTTTTTAGCGTTTGTTTTAAGTTTTAACATTAGCAAATGGTTTGTTTTGACTTTTGTTTTATTGCAACTTTGTGGTGGGTGTTTTGTTGTTTTATCAAATTGCGTAAACTTGCCAGTAGAAAAACTTATACAACAAATTTACATACATAAAGCAAAAAATAAATTAAAGCAATTTAAAAATTTGATTGTTATTGGTGTAACAGGTAGTTACGGAAAAACAAGTACAAAAAATTATTTGTGTGAAATGCTTAAAACAAAATATAGTGTTTTGTGTACACCAGCATCGTTTAATACGCCAATGGGCATAACAAGAACTATTTTAAATAATTTAAAGCCATATCATCAAATTCTAATTTTGGAAATGGGAGCTGACCATAAAAATGATATTGCTAAATTATGCAAAATTGTAAAACCAAACATTTCAATTGTTACAGCTGTGGGTTTGCAACATTTAAAAACTTTTAAAACTTTTGATAACATTGTAAAAACAAAATATCAGATTGTTTTAAACACAAAACAAAGTGGTTTTTTTGTAACAAATTCAACAAATGAAGTTTGTAAAAATTATGCAAAAAAATCACATATTCTGTCATTAACAGTGGGTTATGGATTAAATGATTACTGCAAAATTGAAAATCTGGAACAAAATAATGAAAACATGCTTATAACCTTTAAAATTGATAAAACTTCTTATCAGTTTTCAACAACTTTGATTGGTGAATTTAATGTTTTAAACATATTGCTTGGTGTTGTTGTTTCTTTAAAGTTGAATGTTAGTATTGAACAAATTAAAAGCGTTGTTAAAACTTTAAAGGCTGTAAAACATAGGATGGAAGTTAAAAAACTAAACAATGGTGCAATTTTGATTGATGATAGTTTTAATAGTAATCCATTGGGTGCTAAAAAAGCTATTGATGCTTTAAACAAATTTAAGGGCAAAAAATTTGTTATAACATGTGGTATGATTGAACTTGGTGATAAGCAATTTGAAGAAAACTATAACTTTGGTTGTTCGTTAAAAAATGTGGATGAAGTTTTGATTGTAAACAAATTAAACTACGAAGCAATTTCTGGTGGTATGATTGCTTCTGGTTGTGAAAAACCCAAATTGTTTGATAGCTTTAATTTGGCATATGAATATGTTTCAAAAAAGCTTGATTGCAACAGTGTTTTATTGATTGAAAACGATTTATCGGATTGTTACATTAATTTTTAATTAGGAGAGTGGTAAATGAAGGAAAATTTGGCATTAATTTTTGGTGGTGTAAGTTCGGAACATGATATTTCAATTGTGTCAGCATTGCAAGCATTAACGCAAATTGATAATAATTTTTATAATGTAATTCCAATTTATGTTTCTCAAAATTCAAAATGGTATGTTGGAAAGCAGTTGGCTGATATTTCAAATTTTGCAAATTTAGATTTAAATAAATTGCACGAAGTAACATTTGTGTTAGGAAATAATGTGCTTTACAAAAAGTCTGTGTTTGGGTTTGTTAAAAAACTTAAAGTTGATTGTGCCTTAATTGTTATGCATGGTAACAATGGTGAAGATGGTAAGGTTATGGCAATGCTTGATTTGTGTGGTGTGCCTTATACGTCGGCAAATCCTACCGAAAGTGGTTTGTGTTTGGATAAGTCGTTGTTTAAAGCTTGTTTAAATGGTTTAAATGTTAACAATGTTGATGGTGTTACATTGTTTGATGAAAACTACTATGCAAACCCTGAAAAGTGTTTAACTGAAGCCGAAAGTTTAAGTTATCCATTAATTGTTAAACCTGCTACTCAGGGTAGTAGTATTGGCATAACAGTTTGTAAAAATCGTGAACAATTACAAACTGCGTTAAACACAAGTTTTGGTTTGGCAAGTAAAACCTTGGTTGAAAAATACTTGGAAAATATTACAGAAATAAATATTGCTATTTTAAAAAATGGTAATGAATTGATGGTGTCGGAACTTGAACAACCAATAAAAAGTAATGAAATTTTAAGTTTTGAAAATAAGTACTTAAATGATTCAAATTCGTTGCAGTCAGTAAAAAGAATTATACCTGCAAAAGTTTCAAAAAATATAAAATCAGAAATTATTGAAACTGCAAAATATGTGTATTCTAAAATTGGTTTAAAGGGTGTTGTTAGGTTTGATTTTATTATAAGTGATGGGAAGGTTTACATAAATGAAGTTAACACAATTCCGGGTTCGCTTGCGTTTTATTTATTTAAACCAAAAGGTGTTGAATATAGTGAATTAATTAATATTTTAATTAAAAATGCATATGAAGATTTTTTAAAATCAAAAAATAAAGTTCATAATTTTCCTAGTCAAATATTGCATGGTGGAGTAAACAGTATAAAAAAATAAGATGTAAATTATAAGTTTACACCTTAATTTTAATATGTATAATTAAATATTTAAATGTATAAAAATACACAATGTGCAATTATTATAATG
>JAZRJQ010000043.1:0-2207 GCA_045645925.1 Clostridia bacterium
TTTTCGTGTGTTTTTTGTTTTTGCATAGCAGTTGTTTAAAATAAATAAATATTTACAATAATGTATAAGTATACAATTTATTAAATTTTAATTCATTAACATTGTGTAACAATAAATTTGAAATTTTAATAAATAATATTATGGAAAGTTTTAGTAATTATATTGTTAATATTTCAAACTTAAAACATAATTTAAAATTAATAAAAAACAAACTAAAACCCAATGTTAAAGTTTGTGCAATGGTTAAAGCAGATGCTTATGGTCATGGTTTAAAAGATGTTTGCAAGGCATTAAGTGGTGCTGATTTTTTTGGCGTTGCAAGTGTTGGGGAAGCAAAGTTAATTAGAAAATTTGATGCTTACACAAATGTTCTTGTTGTTGGAACAATTGATTTAAAACAATTGTTGTGGTGTGCGTTACATGATGTAAGTGTAGAAGTTTCGTCGGTGGAAGAACTTAACAACTATATAAAAATTTTGGATGGTAATTGCTTAAAAGTTCACATAAAAGTTAACACAGGTTTAAACAGAATTGGTGTAACAACATTAAAAGAATTTAAACAAATGTTGAAAATTATTAAACAGAATTCCAATGTTGTTTTAGAAGGGATTTTTACTCATTTTGCAACAAAGTTTAACGATGTGCAATTTTTAATCAAACAACATAATTTGTTTTTAAAATTTGTTGAATATGTTGATACACAAAAAGTAATTGTTCATTGTTGTAATAGTTTTGCTTCAATCATGTTTCCATGTTTTGGTTGTGGTATGGTTAGGTGTGGTTTTAATTTGTATGGTTGGCAAAACGATTGTGGTTTGCCGTTTAAACCAGTGTTAAACATTAAAAGTAAGTTGGTGTTTGTGCATAATGTGAAAAAAGGTGAAAGTGTTGGGTATGATAGAACTTTTGTTACAAACAAAAATTCTAAGATAGGTGTTGTACCTGTTGGTTATGCTGATGGTCTTGACAGACGATTAAGTAACAATTTTAGTTTGCTAGTTAATGGTGAATTTGTAAAAATTGTTGGAAATATTTGTATGGATGTGTGTTTGTTGGATTTAACAGGTGTGGATTGTAAGGTTGGCGATGAAGTTGTGTTGATTGGTGAAAGTTGTGGCAACAAACTTACACCACAAACTTATGCAGATGTTTTGGGAACAAGTCCATATGAAATTTTGTTAAAGTTTAGATATTCCAGAATGAATCGCGTTTTAATTGAATAAAACAACAATGTTTTTAAACGTTGTTGTTTTTTGTTTATAAAAATTTTTAAATGTGATAATATTTTTGTATGAGAATTATTGCTGGTAAATATAAAGGAAAAGTGTTACATACTTTTGAAGCAGATAACATTCGCCCAACTTCTGATATGGTTAAAGAAGCCATTTGTAGTAAGTTTCAATTTGAATTTCCTGATTCGATTGTGCTAGATTTGTTTGGTGGAACAGGGAATTTTGGGTTTGAAGCGCTAAGCAGGGGTGCAAAACATGTTGTTATTTGTGATAATAACGATAAAAGTATTAACATTATCAAAAAAAATAATGCTTTGTTAAAAGCAGATGCTGAAATTGTGCAAGGCGATTATAATAAATGTTTAAAGTTGTTGGCTAAAAAATATAAGTTCAACATAATTTTTTTGGACCCACCATACAAAACAACCTATGGCGAACAAGCAATGCAATTAATAAAACAATTGGAACTTTTGGCAGATGATGGTGCTGTTATTTTTGAACACTTAAAAGATAAGCAATTTGATTATTCTGGTTTTGAATTGTTTGATAAAAAGCGTTATGGAACAAAAGAAGTAAGTTATTTTAGGTGTGAACATGATTAAACTAATAAATTTAAAAGAAGGAATTTATCCTGATGTTGCATGCTATTTGCTTGCACACGAAATTGAACTTGCAAAATTAAGTGAAGTTAATGTGATTATTGCAATTCATGGTTATGGTTCACACGGAACTGGTGGTGAAATTAAACAAGAAGTGGTACGACAATTAAAGTTATTAAAAAGTGGAAAACAAATTGTTGATTTTGTTAAAGGTGAGCAGTGGAGTGAAAATCACAAAATTTATGATGAAATCACAAAATTAGAACCAGAACTTATTTTGCACCCACATCTGCAAGGATTTAATAGTGGTGTTACGCTTGTTTGGGTAAAAAAATAAAAGAGCATTTTTATGCTCTTTTTTTACATATATTCCTTT
>JAZRJQ010000044.1:0-5163 GCA_045645925.1 Clostridia bacterium
AATATTAGTAAAAATGGCTATATTCCCCCATTATTTAATTGTTTGCATACCACATTGCATAGCACTTACTTTACAAAAAATTCAAAACACAAAACTCAACAATTTGTTTGTTTTTTAAAAAACAAAAATGGTCACCACCCCTAATAATTTTTAAAGTTGAATTCTTAATTTTTTTGTTCATTATTTTTGCCATATACAATGGTGTTGATTTATCATGCTCACCCCACACAAGCAATGTTTTAGCTTTAATAAAACTTAACTGATTTGATTGATTATAATTAACAACATTAACAAAAGTTTTCTTTTCAACTTTATTTAAATTTTTGTAATCAGCACTACCATATTTACTTAAATCAAACTTAAAAAGTATAAATTTATTTAAGCATTTTTTTAGTCTATAAATATATATTTTTATTTTATTAAAAATGTTAAATTTAGGCTTTACACCTGCACCACCAATAACAATTAATTTGTTTACATTAATATTAAAATACTTACACAACATTATTGCCACCCTTGCACCGAACGAATGACAAACAATATTCACTTTGTTTATGCTTAACATTTTTAAAAGTTTAAAAATTTCCAACGTGTAATCAAAAAGAAAAAAAGGATAAACTAGTTTATCGCTTTTTCCATGGCCACAATGGTCAATCTGTAAAATTTTATAATCATTTTTTAAAGATTCACAAAAAAAAGAGAAACTGTTTAAGTCAGCACCCCAACCGTGTAAAAATAAAACAGTTTCTTTTCCATTTCCGTATAATTTATAATTCAGTTTCATTATTTAGTTCTTTCCTTAAAATTTTAGCATGAGAATTTTCACCATAATAATTTTTTCTTTCGCTAATTTCCTTAAATCCAGCACCTAAATATAAATTTATAGCTTTAAAATTTTCGTGTTCAACTTCCAACAAAACTTCTGTAACATTTAAGTCTTTTAATCTATCAAGCAAACCCGTTAAAAGTTTTTTACCATATCCTTTACCCTGCTCAGTTTTCAAAACACCAATTTTTATTATATCAGCAGAATCAAAAGTAACATTTGCACCAGCATAACCAATCAACTGCCCTTCATAAAACAAACCAATATACAATCTAGAATTTAATGTTAATTCTTCCAAGCAAGAATTAGAACTAAAAGGCTGTGAAAACAATTCTTGTTCTAAGTACATCAATCCATTAACATCATTTTTGTTTAATGTTCTTATTTCCATACTAACCCTTTATGTTACGTTCAGCTTGCGACAACTGAGCATAAACTGGAACAAAATTACTACTTTTTACAAATTTTCCAGTTTCAACTTCTTTTACAAAATAATTAAGCATTGTTTCCTGATACTCTTCAATTGAAATGTTGTATAGTTCTTTATATGATTTAACATCTTCAATTTGCTCATTTGGTGAAAGATAAAGTTTTTTATCTCCAATTGTGTCAAGAATTTTTGGATTTTCAACAACTTCAATTTGTTTACACTTACTTCTTGAAATTTGTGTTAAATAAACAGAACTAGAAGTGTTTTTTAATGCAACATAAGCATTTTTAACAAGTCCACTTACAATTGTGAAATAATCCCCACAAACAATAGGAATATTTAAAGCAAAACTAAGCGCTTTAACAGTTGCCATACCAATTCTTATTCCTGTAAAAGAACCTGGGCCTGTTACACAGCCCAAATGTGTTAGGTTTTGAACTGTTAGTTTGTTTTCACACAAAAAGTTTTCAATTTCATTCAGTAACGCTTCACTATGACGTTTTGTGTCAGGAATTTTAATACAACTTGCCTTGCCTTCATTATTCAAACAAATTACAGCTTCTGGCTTTGTTGTGTCTATACATAATAATTTCATAATTTTCACCTAGTTATTAAAGTGAAATTCAAACTCACGTTCGTTTTCACCAAGTTTATTAATTTTAATTAAAATATGTTTTTGTGGAATTAATCCTTCAATTTTTTCAAACCACTCAACAACGTTAACAGCATTTGAATTATTAAAATAATCTAGCAAACCAAACTCAATTGCTTCATTTTCATCATCAATTCTATACATATCAAAATGATATAACTCAAATTTTTTGCTTTTATATTCTTTTAACAAAGTAAAAGTTGGGCTTGTTACAGGTTCTTTAACACCTAAAGCTTTAAACAATTTTTGTGTAAAAGTTGTTTTACCTGCACCCAAATCTCCACTAAGCAAAATTGTTGTTCCACCTTTTAAGGTTTTTGCAAACTTTTTTGCTAAAGTTTCGGTTTCTTTTAAATTTTTAACAACACACTTTTGCATTAAATTAATCCTTTTTAATCTTTTTTAAACCCAAGTTAAACAACAATGGATAAACATAAGTTGCAACAAACGACAACACAACTATAACAAAAAATTTATAAATCAAATTTGCTGAAATCAAACTTAATGGAATATACAACCCAAACAAAACAACCAAACCAACGGCAACTTTAACAAATTTTTGCCAAATTGATAAAAGTTCTTCTTTGATTGTTAAATTTGAGAAAATATAACCAAATGTATAACCTACAAGCATTCCACCATATCTATAAATTTTCCATAATGTTTTAGCAGAAAGCTCTAAATTAAAGAGTGAAATAAGAGCCACCACAGTTAAAACTGCAATTGATGCAATTGGTAAAATGTATTCACAATTGATTTTTGATTTAAAATTATCACTAAGTTTTGAAGAAACATATTGCAACATAAAAATCACAACAAAACCAATTGATAATCCAACTAAAACGTCAGTTAAATAATGTTGTCCTAAATACAATCTGCTAACACCAACAATAGCACACATTAAAATAGCGACAACTAACGACCAAGTTTTAACTGATTTAGAATTGTTTTTGTTTTTGTATACATCATAAACAACAAAGGTTGAAATGGCACTAATACTTTGACTGTGTCCACTAGGAAAACTATACCCACTGGCTTGCAACTTGTTTATAACTTCACCACTGGCTTGCCATGGTCGTGGACGTTTGATAATTGATTTAAAAACAACATTTACAGCATAGGAAATAACATAAAAGAAAGCAAATTTAAAAGCATAAACCTTGTTTACTACCCAATATAAAATTAAAAACATGCAAACAAAAAATATTTCGTCGCCAAAATGCGTTAATGATGAAAAAACCACATCAAAAAATTTGTTTGATAAGCTTTGTACGCCTTTTACAATTTCTAAATCCATAAAAAACCTTTTTATAATTTATTTTTCAACAACTAAATATTATCAAAATTTTACAATTTTTGCAAAGCAAATAAGTGTTTGAATTGGCAAAATGTGGAACAATTATATATGCAAACAAAACTAGCCTTTTATTTAAACAATATTTTTAAATATGTTGCAATTTTTTGTATAAGTTTTATTTGGTGCAATTATTATTACCCAAACTTTTTAGCATGTGTTTTAGCATCTATTGTTATATCTTCATTAATTTGCTTTATAACAAGCAAAATTTTTTATTTAAAACAAAATAAACAAGAAAAATTAGCAAAAGAACAGCAACAATCAGACTTAGTGCTTAATCAACTGTTATTCTTTAACGAAAACGAACTTTTAGATTATTTTTTTGTTGTATTTAAAAATTTAAATTTTAATGTTGAAAAAGAAAACAATTATTTGATTTTTAACAACAAAATAATTGTTCCATATTTCAACTTTGAACTTACAACAAACAACTTTTTACAACTTTATAAAACACATAACAACAATAATAAAACTTTAATAATTTTAACAAACAAAATTTCAAACGAATTAAATTCTTTTTTAACCAATTTTGATTTAAAAAATGTTAAGTTTGTTACAAGAAACGATGTTTACTTAAAAATAATTAAACCAAGTAATATTATTCCTAACACAAAAGTTAAACCAACAAAAATAGTAAAATTAACTTGGTTAAAAGTTTGCCAATATGCATTTAACAAAAAAAATGCGAAAAACTATTTTTTTAGTGGCTTTTTAGTTATGTTTTCAAGTTTGTTTTACAAATATGGCTTATACTATCAGATTGTTGGAACAATTTTGTTTATGCTAAGTGTTTACAGCCATTTCAACACAAAATTCAATCAACCACCAAATTCCAATATTTTTGAATAAAAAAACTCACAAATTGATGTGAGCTTTTTGTTTTATAAGTAATGTTTAAAACCTTTTTTTGTTGTGCGTTTATATAACACAATTTTACCACCAACAACACTTATTGGTTCAGCATTAGTAAGTTTTACTAATTCATCACAAACTTCACGTGAAGTAAGTGGTGCATTTGGTTGAACTTTAATTTTAATTAATTCGTGTGCTAGCAAATTGTCGTTAACTTGGTTTACAACATTTGGGTTAACACCATCTTTTCCCACATAAACCAAATCAGGAATATTATTTGCATAACCACGCAAAATTGCTCTTTCCTTTGTTGATATCATATTTTTCTCCTATAAAGTATATTCAAATTCAATTTGACACATTTTTACGGTGTCACCTTCTTGCAATCCTTCTTCCAAAAGTGCATCAATAATGCCTTCATCTTTAATTCTCTTTTGGAAATATGAGAATGATGCAATATCGTTTAAAATAACGTTAAATGCAATTTCATCAATCAAATCACCACTAACTTCAAAGTAACCTTCATCAATTTTGGTAATTTCAAAGGTTTTTCTACCACGTTTATCAATGTTTGTTTCTTCAATTTGCATTTTAACAATTTCAGGTTGTTTTTCAACCAAACTTGCAACATGTTTAATTAAATCATCTAACCCCATAAATGCAGCAGCACTAACTTCAAACACTTTTACATCTGTTCCAATTTGCTTTCTTAGTTCTGCCAAATATTCATCTCTAATGTCTGGGTCAATTAAATCAATTTTGTTTAATGCTACAACTTGTGGAATGTTTGCAACATATTCACTATATTTTTCTAATTCTTCATTAATTTTCTTATAATCTTCAAACGGATCACGGCCTTCACTTCCAGCAGCATCAATAACGTGAATTAACACTCTTGTTCTTTCAATGTGTCTTAAAAAATCATGACCCAAACCAACACCTTGGCTTGCTCCTTCAATAAGCCCTGGAATATCTGCCCAAACCATGCTTGAATTATATGCTTTAACAACTCCAATATTTGGTGAAAGTGTTGTAAAGTGGTAGTT
>JAZRJQ010000045.1:0-11787 GCA_045645925.1 Clostridia bacterium
TTAATCCAACATATAAATTAAAAGTAAATTACCCATTAGTAACTGAAAAAGAAAAAGTTGTTGTTGGTAGCAGAATTAACTTGCTTGAAAACTATATTAACGAAAATGACAGAATTCAAGTTTATGCTAATTATGTTTTGGTTGCAGGTGGTGCAGCAAAAGAATTTGTTTACACAATAACACCAACAACCGGTAACACATATTCATTTACAACAACAAACAGTACATTTAATAAAACATTTGAACTTTCATCAACAACTGCTCCATTTAAGTTTGAAGTATTAAGTGGTTCAGCACATATTGAAAGTGGAATTGTGGTATTTGATAACTTTACATCATCTGCAACAATTCAAGATGTAAAAGTAAGAGTTACTTTGTTTAATGGTGTATATGTTGATTATGAGTTTGAATTATACAAAAACTTATCAACAACAACATTTACAACCGAAAAAAATATAACAGCATATGCTGCAACAGAAATTAATATTTATGATTATTTAGAGTTGACATCAACTCCACCAGATAATTTTAGATATATTATTAAATATGTTGGCTCATTAGAAGCTACATTTGAAAATCCTGATGGCTCTGAAACAGTTTTAGATCCAACAGAGTTTGCAACAGATTCTAACAAAATTATTAATTATAGTGGTGCAGAAATTAAAGTAACATTCGAAGATACAGATGTTGTAACAAATGTTATGTTTAAGGTTTGGACAAACTATAGTATTAGTGGCGAAAACTATGTTGCACTTAATATTAAACTATATCCAAACTTACAAGTTGTAAAAAATACAAATACAGCTGGTAACGATAAAGTTACATCTATTGTGGCAAACACAAGCACTGTTGTAATGTCGCCAAATGATGATACATGGTTAAAAGTTTCAAATGAAGACACTTCAATCATTACTGTGTCAGTAATCAAAGTTGATGGTAATGATTACAATATGTATGGTAATGCGACAGAGGACTATTTAGGTATTGATATTACAGCAAATCAAACAAACAGAACTTATACATTTATTTCTAAAAATGTTGGTATTGTTAGAGATATCACATTTAAAATTGAAAAAGCCACAGGAACACTAACTTATTCAATGGAATTCACAATTAAGCTTGTTCCAAATATTAACTTAAATAGTGCATATTTGGGTTCATCAGTTTGTGACGTAACAGCTGCTTCGGCATATGATGCAAACCAAGTAAAACATATCACATTAAACAATGTTATTGTTGATGATGGTTACATTATTAATCCAACAGATTACTTTGGTAATGCATTAGACGTTCAAGAAGGAACAACAAGCACTGAATCAAACGTTGCATCATCATTTACAGTTGATTGTTATATTTACGATAATGAAGGTAACAAAATAAGTGCTAGTGACACCTGTGGTGTAACAGGTTGTACTGCAAACAACGCTGTAATCAACTTATCATTAATTCCAATTAACTTTGAATCAAGAATTTATATTGATATTCAAATCACATGGGCAAATGGTGTTGAACCATATAAAGCTACATTAAACTTGAACATTATTCCTAACATTCTTACAGCAAGTGAAGGTGTAACTTATTCAAGTGCTCAATCATTAACAGTTTTAGCTGGTTCTAAGATTTATGTTAAGTTTGACGATGATAAAGCAATTAAGTTTGAACAAAATGGTGCTTCTGCTAGCATTAGGGCATTACAATCTAAGGCAGATGGCGGCACATCTAACGCACATGTTGTGTTTAAAGTTGAAAACAAAAAAGATGATTTATTTATCCTTGGTGAAGATGCTGAAGGTTATTACATTCAATTTAAAGGCGTTTCCAAAACAGAAACAATAAGTGTGTTCTACTATCTTGACTTATCAGGAACGATTAGAGGATTATTTACCGAAAATGCTTCTTTGGAATCAGGTAATATTTCTTACTTAAACTTTAATGATGAAAGATCAATTCATTATGATGATCAAAACAAAAATCCTAACAACTATTCTTCAGATGCAGATAAGTTAAGTAATTATTCAAGAAAAGTTTCATTTAAAATTGTACCATCAATCACATCTATGGTTTATGCTGATAGCAATAATAAACATGAAGATGCTGAACATGCAATTGATATTACAGAACAATTCAAGTCAATCTATGCTAATGTTACAATTGATTCAAAAGAAGTTAACAGTATTACAATTGACGATTCAACATTCGACTTAACATATGTTAAAGATCATGCAGATATCTTGGCTGGAAACAACCAAATTGAAGTTCATGGTTTCAGAATTGCTGATTTGTTCTCATACACACCAGTTGCTTATGGAACATTTACAGATGAAGCAAATAAAGTTGCTTTAAACAAATCATTACTATATTCAGCATTTAATTATGATGTAGTAGTAAAATTAGGCAACTTTGACACAGCTTGGGGATCAACAAGTGAAATGATAACTTTAGAAGGATCTGATTCTGAAAATTATTTCTTTGTTGATAAACCAGAAGGTGTAATTTACTTTATTCCACCAAAAGGAGCTAGCACAACTAATACCGTTTGGATGGAAGTTACAGTTTCTTCAATTGGTCAAGGGGATCAAAAATTAAGTCAAGTTGTTTACTTCAAATTCCAATACACAGGAACACAAAAAGACGAAAGTGATGCCAATGCAAAAACGGAATATTTAGGAAATGGTAGCGAAATTATTTCTGTTAAAACCATAACAGAAACTCCATTTACAACTGTTGGTTCATTAGATTATCTTGCTTACCTTGGAACAACAAATGCTGTTTCTGGTGGTATTGATTTAAACCGTGGAGTTACTTACAACTTAAAAGATTATTTCAAAATTGGATACTTGTTAAGAACAATTAATAGTGATGCAATTCCAAGTTCATATAATGCTACAAAGAACATTCAAATAATTCAACAAAACGCAAAAGCATATTATTTCTACTTGTTAAACAATGTTGAATTAAGTTACGAATTAAAAGGTGACTCAACAGCATATGCAAAAATTGAAAATGGTGTTTTAATTCCAGAAAATTACTATATTAATGTTGATGATGTAAATATTTCTGAATTTAGAACAATCACTCTTGCAGTTAGTGCAGGTTCGGTTGTTACTGAATTTGAAATTTATATTTATCCAATCAAGGTTAAACAAAACTTCACATGTGTTGACAATGTGTTTAATAACGAATTAATAACTTCGGCTGGTTTGACTGATGTTGATATTGTTTCTAACAAAGTTGAATTAGTTCAAGGTTCATTGACAAATGCAGAATATGAAGAATATAAACAATGGTTGAAATTTAATGGAACAAACTATGTGTTTGAACCAGTTGCAAGCAAATTGTATAATAAAACCTTATTTACATTTAAAAATGAAATAACATTGGGTTCTGGTATTGAGCCAACCGTGTTAACTAAAACAGAATCAGTTGAAATTGAGCCAGTTGTTGGTTTACATTACAACTATGAATCAACTGGTGTTGAAGCTAATGTTAAGGCAGAAGACACTGCAAAAGTGTTTGCAATTATTGATAATTCCGAAACAAGTTCATTGTTTAAATCTAACGTATTTGCACACTCTGGTTCAGCAACAACTATTATTGAAAGTATTACTTTTGCTGAAACATCAGACACTGCTGATTATGATAGATACGTTGAAATCACAGGTGTAACACCTGGAGCTGATGATGGTGTTTATATTATTGAAAACAATGCTGCGGCAATGACAATTAAAAACAATCAGTTGTTGTCAAATGTTGAATTGCCATATAAACTAACAATTGTGTTTAAAAACAACAACTATCCATATACACTTGAAAAAGAATTTAATTTGGTAATTAACAGAAATTCAGGCGTGTTTGGATTTAAAGAAGCTTACACAAACTTAGATAACGTTGTTGTTATTAAAGATGGCAATGTTTACGATAGTGCTAAAATTTTGTTGCCATCAAGCAAATTAGGTGGCAATGCAAAAGTTATTGGTGATGGAACCATTGACTATGGTATTTCAAGTGAAAACTTTGGTGCATATGGTTATGGAACACTATCACCAGCAGAAATTTTATCCTTGATTAACATTCACACAGATTCTGTTGATGGAACAATTAATTCTATTACAATTGACTATGTTGAATTGTTAAGAAGTGGTAAAATTACTGGCTTATATAAAATAGAATTACTTGTTTATTATGTTGAAACAGGTGGTGCTAGAACATTAATTTGTAAGGTTGTTTTAGAAAGTACAATTAAAACAATTAATGTAACAAGCAACTATAAATCAACACAAATCAACAAAGGTAGAGAGTATGTTGTGGTTGCAAACACTGGCGATTCAATTTTTAAAACAGACATTTATGAAGTTGCTTCAGCGCAAGTAATCACATTAACTCAAAATGATGATTACGCAACTAGTGTTACACTTAAAGATGGTTCATCAAACGATATTGCAATTAGTGGTAACAACTACGCAATTGGTAGTTCAAACATTAAAATGATTGTTAATTCTGGTTCGTCAGAAGAAACATTAAGTTACACATTAAAAATTGAATTTGTTGTGGGTGAATTACAACAAACAGTTACTTACGATGTGACATTAAGTGTTGCATCAGCATAATTAAACTTTAATAATTATGTTAAAAGGTTATAATAGTTACCCGAATTTTCTTATAAAATTTTTATGATATAAAAAAATTATTTTGAAAATTTGGGTAATTGTTATATACTATAATTAATCAAATATGGGGGACAATTTTATGAATAATAAAAGTAAAAATGGCCTAGATTTAATCAAAATTTCAGCTGGAAAAATTAAAGGCGCTTGGGGTAAAGTGTTCTTAGCAACATTAATTTATGTTGCACCACTACTTCTATTCTGTGCAATTCCTTACGCTGGATGGGCAATTTCATTTGCGTTATTTGGTTATTTAACATTGGGTTATATTAACTACATGCAACAAACTATTGCTGGTCAAAATCCATCATTAAAAGTTTTGTTTGCTCAACGTGAATATTCTCAAGCAATGTTGCTAGGTATTATTATGGCTGTTGGCGTAACAGTTGGTCTTGTTCTATTCATTATTCCTGCAATTTTGGTTATTGGTTACTATTCTTTAAGTTTGTTTGTGTTAAACGAAGAAAAAATTGTTAACGTAACCGATACATTAAATGTTGCTTCTAGAAAAATGATTGGTCACAAAACAGCTATGTTTGCTTACAAAGTAGTTTTTTACTTGGGCTATGCATTAATTGGTACAGCTAGCATTATTGGAATGTTATTTGTTGTTGAATTATTTGCAACAAACTTGGCATTAGGCATTGTTTTAGCTACATTGTTAGCACTTGTTGCTATTGCAATTATTTCAATTATTACTATGTACTTTTATGCTGCTAACGTTGTTTTCTACGATGAAATTATTCGTCCAACCGTTGTTGAAGATTATACTTTAAAATCAGAAGCACAAGAAGCTAAAGCTGAAGAAACAGTTGAAGCTGAAAAAGAAGTGGTTGAAGAAGTTAAAGAAGAAGTTAAGGAAGAAAAACCTGCTCCTAAAAAAACAACAACAAAAAAGACAACAACAAAAGCTACAACAGCTAAAAAAACAACTACTAAAAAAACAACAAAAGAATAATAAAAAAAGCACTTATTTAAGTGCTTTTTTTTAATAACAAATTAAACATCACAACTAAAATAAGTTGTGATGTTTTTGTTGTGTGCTAAGAATAATATTGTTTTTCTTTCAAATAATAATATTATTATAATTTTATTTAACAGTTGGAGGAAAAATGAAAGACACTGGTATTGTTCGCAGAATTGATGAACTTGGACGAATTGTTATTCCAAAAGAAATTAGAAGAAGTATGCGTTTAAAGGAAGGTACACCTGTACAAATTTACATAAACAAAAATGGGGAACTAACTTTAACAAAATATTCGCCAGTAATAAATATTACTGAGTTTGCTCAAAGTTTTTGTGATGTTGTAAACGATGTTATGGGCATAAATTTGATAGTGTTCGATAAAGATAATGTTGTTGCAACAACTACAAAAGTAAAATGTTGTTTAGGTAAGCAAATTAGTGTGCAATTGGAAGAAATATTAGAAGAAAGAAAATGTTTTTTGTATAACACATCTGATGGTTCAAAAACTATTGAATTATTTAGCCAAGATAATAACACTTATTCAAGCCAAATTATTGTTCCAATTTTAGCAAATTCAGATATTGTGGGTGGAATTATTGCTTTTAATACAGAAAATGAAAGTGAAAAACTAACAATTTCAGATGTTAAAACACTTCAAACCGTTGCATGTTTTATGGCAAAACAAGTGGAGTAAAATGAAACGTCAATCAGTTTTATTGGGTGCATTTCTTTTAGCATTAGGTGGTGTTGTTGCAAAAGTTGTTGGTGCGCTTTATAAAATACCATTAACAAACATTTTAGGTTCAAATGGTATGGGATTGTATTATTTGGTTTTTCCTTTATATAGTTTGTTATTTGTTTTAACAAGCTCCGGAGTGGGGATTAGTGTTAGCAGGCTTGTTAGCACAGAAAGAATTAATCATAACAAAAAAAATGAAATAACAATTTTAAAAGTTTCGTTAATTTATGTGTTTTGTTTGAGTTTGCTTTTTTCAGTAATGCTTATTTTGCTAAGCGAACAAATATCTGTTTTGCAGGGCGATTTTAACGCCAGATTTGGTTATTTGGCAATTGCTCCGTCAATTGTGTTCGCATCATTAATTTCGGTTTTAAGGGGCTATTTTCAAGGGCAGGAAAACATGATTCCAACACTTGTTAATAATATTGTTGAGCAAATTATTAAACTTGTTTCGGGCTTAATTTTGGCAAATGTGTTTTTAAGCAAAGGAATAACTTTTGCAGTGTTTGGTGCAATTTTGGGTGTTACAATTTCAGAATTTTGTGCTTTTGTTTTTATTGTTATAAATTTTTTTGTGTATAAAAGAAGATTGATATACAAAATAGAAGTTGCAAAAAGTGAAAATTTGACAAATTTTCAAGCATTAAAGAAAGTGCTAAGTTATGCATATCCGGCAATGCTTACGTCAATTATTGTTCCAATAACAGCATTTTTGGATAGTTTTTTGGTTATTAACATTTTAAAAAATGTAGGATTTTCAAGTTTGCAAGCAACAAATATGTATGGCATAAGCAATGGAATTGTTAACACATTAATCAACTTGCCAATATTATTATGCTCATCGTTAGCAACAGCAATTGTTCCTAATTTAAGTGGATTGTATGCACAAAATAATGAAAAAGAAGTTGTGTTTAAAACTTCGTTTTTTATTAAAATAACATGGCTTATTGCCTTGCCTTGTTTTATAATTTTTTTAATTTATTCACCAGATATAATAAATATATTATATTCACGTGGGTTAACTGATTTAGTTATTGATGAATTTTCTTTTGCTTATAAATTGCTAATGATAAGTTCTGTAACAATAATTTACCATGCGTTTTTACAAACTTTTACGTCTATTTTGCAAAGTATAAACAAACCATTAGTTCCTTTTTTAAGTTTGTTTATTTCTTTAATAATTAGAATGGTGTTTTTAAGGGTTTTTGTTTCAAATCCTAGTATTAATATTTTTGGCGTTGCATTAAGCAATATAATATTTTTAAGTGTTGCAACACTTGTTAATTTGATATTTATTAAAAAATATGTTTTATTAAAGTTTGATTTTTCAAAAATAATTGTCGCACCAGTTGCAAGTGTTATTATTGCAGGAATTGTGATGTATGTTTTGCGTTTAATGTTAATTAATTTAAACACAATTTTGTGTTGTGCTGTTTCGGGTGGTGTAGGAATTATTTGTTATATTGTATTGGTGATTTTGTTTAAAAGTTTTAATAAAACAGAAATAAATGTCTTTAAAAGAAAAAAAATATTAAACAAAAAACTAAGATAGTATAAATATATTTTTTTTGCCAATAATTTTCCAAAAAGGAGAGTAACATGAATAAAGCAGAATTTATTAAAGAAATTTCTAAACAATCAAAATTAACACAAAAGGATTGCAATAATTGTTTAAATGCAATAACACAAATTATCCAAAAATCTTTAAAAAGGGGTGACAACATTAACCTTGTTGGTTTTGGTAAGTTTGAAGTAAAACATAGAATGGCACGTCGTAGTTTTAATCCACAGACCAAAAAAGTTAACATGATTCCTGCATCAAAAGTGCCAAGTTTTAAGCCTGGCAAAACATTAAAAAATGTGGTAGGTTAGTTGTGTTAAAGGTTTGAAAAAGTCCTAAATAAAGGAATTTTGAAAAACATAAAATGTATAAAATTGTCTAAAAATGTTTTGAATATTTGGGTTATTATGCTATAATAAACTTAGAAAACATAAAGGAGAAAATGTTTATGAATAAAATTGAATTAGTAAAATCTGTAGCTGAAGAAACAGGTTTAACTCAAAAAGAAGTTTCAGCAGTTGTTGATACAATGTTAGATACAGTTATCGCTGATTTGGCTGCAGGTAATGAAGTTGCTTTGGCTGGTTTTGGTAAATTTGTTGTTAAAACAAGAGCTGCAAGAGAAAGCATTAACCCAAGAACAAAAGAAGTTGTTAAAGTTCCTTCATGCAAAGCTGTTGCTTACAAACCAAGCAAAGCAATCAAAGATGCAGTTAACAAATAATAACTTTTAATAATTAAATAAACATTTTTAAGTTCCACATTTTTTAAGTGGAACTTTTTTATTGTTTCTTACCTTTACTTTTTTTGATAATTGTTATAAAATTAACTTATGAAAATTGGTAATATTGAATTGAAAAACAACTTAATATTGGCACCTATGGCAGGCGTTACAGATGTTGGTTTTAGAAGTTTGGCAGTAAGCTATGGTGCAGACTATGCTGTTGGTGAAATGGTTAGTGCAAAGGCGTTGAAATATAAAAACAAAAAAACACATGATTTGCTTATAACTGCACCAAACGAAACAATAAAAGTTGCTCAAATTTTTGGCTCAGACCCCAAAATTATGGCAAATATTGTTAAAAGTGAAGTTCTTGCAAAGTTTGATATAATAGATATAAATATGGGGTGTCCAGCACCTAAAATTGTAAAAAATGGCGATGGAAGTGCTTTAATGCGTAATATTGACCTTGCGTATAACATTATTTCATCTTGTGTTAGTGCAACATCAAAACCAATAACAGTTAAGTTTAGGGCTGGTTGGAACGACAATATTAATGCAGTTGAGTTTGCCAAAATGTGTGAACGTGCAGGTGCTAGCGCAATAACAATTCACCCTAGAACACGTGAGCAATTTTATGCTGGAAATGCTGATTATGAGTTGATTAAACAAGTAAAACAAGTTGTTTCTATTCCAGTTATTGGTAATGGTGATGTTTCTAGTGTTGAAAGCTACAAAAAGATGCTTGAAACAGGTGTTGACGCTGTTATGGTGGGACGTGCAGCACTTGGTAATCCTGAAATTTTTACATTACTTAGTGGTGAAAAAGTTGAAGTTAACAAATTTGAAGATATAAAAAAGCATATTTCGATATTGCGTGAGCACTATCCTGAAACTTTGGTTGTAAAAGAAATGAGAAAACACATATTGTGGTATTTAAAAGGTTATCATAATTGCACCGAAGTAAAAAATCAGGTTGTACGTGAAAAATCCTTGGAAAAAGTGCTAGAAATTTTAGAAAAATTTTTTCAAGAAAACGAAAAAAGAGAAAGTTAATAACCAAAGTGCCGTTACATAACTTTCTCAATATGTTAAGTAAAGATGCGTAAATAGGCTTAAAACTTATTTAACAACCTTTACTAATTATAATTTGTGAAAAAAACAATAAATTATTCAAAAAAAGAACACTTTTGTGTTCTTTTTTTTGTTAAAATTTTCTAGTTCCGTTAATTCCTTCCAAAACACCACAAGGACAAGGGCAAGTGTAGTCAGGGAATGTGCAACGTGAACCATGTGTGTAAGCCTTTAATTCTTCATATCTAGGGTGATTTGATTTTTTTAAACCTTCCACATATTTATTTAAAACTTCGGTTGATGTTCTTTCAATTTCAAGTTGGGCAAAAGTACATTTTCTTTCTTTAAGTTTTAAAATAAAGTTATCTAATGTTCCCATTTCGTTAACTTCTAACAATATTCCTTGTGGGAAGTTATCTTGTAAAGATGTTAAATCGGTAATCCAATCATTAACCAAATTTTCATCGTCACTAATAATTAAAGGAACATAAAATTCAACTTTTTCTGGAATGTTAAAGTTATAACTTAAAGTTCTGTGTCTAAGTGCTTGCGCTAGGTTTGGAGTTGCTGCTTTGTAGGTTACTGAGTAGGTATCGCCAAAATGTTCTTCCACAACATATTTGGTGTTGTTAATCAAGCTAAAACCACGTTGCTTTTCGTTTCTTGCCAAATATTCATCAAAATAAGGGGTGTTTGTTTTAATTAATTCACAAAATTCTATCATGTAAGGGGTTAAGCGTTCGTAAATTGCATTTTTGTTTTCTCTGTTAATTTCTTTTTGTAAAAAGCTATATAAAATGTTTAGTTGGCGGTAAGAACATGTGTAAATTAAAAATGTTGGTGTAAAAATTGAATTTAAATATCGTGCATTTTCTAGGGCAAGTTTGTCAATTCGGCTGTCAGTAAAAAATGTAGGATATTTGGCTTGATATAGGTCTTTTATTTTGTTTTTGTAAATTTCGTGCCACTTTGTAAACAGCTTTTGTTCTTTTTCGGTTAGTTGCATTTTTGTGTATCTAGCAGATTTTTCGCTTGTGGTGTACATCTTTTCGTTGTTTAAAAGCATTGCTAAAATTTTTGGTATGCCTTCAAGCTGCAAACTTATTGTTTCGTGGTCGTAAACGCTGTGGTGTCCACTTGATTTTGTTTGATTAACTCTGCGCAAAGTTTTTTCGCCAGGTTCGTTCATTAAAGTTTCAAAAGTGTCGGGCATATAGCATACGCCAGCAGCGTGTCCGCTAAAATTTTCCAATTCTTCCTTTGTAGAAATGTGGTTTGGTTTTGTTGATGCAATAACAGTAATTTTCATTTGTTTTCCCCCTATAATTTTACTTTCTGGTGAAAGTGTAACATTATAATTTAATAATAGTCAAACAAGACGATTTGGCAATTTTCACTTTGTTTATTTTAACTAAAACAATAAAAAAGAACACTAATTTTAGTGCTCTTTATTCTATTTCTAATTTATTAAAATCAAAATAAGGACTGTCTAAGAATTCTATTAAGGTTATATTAAAACCTTGGGGGATAAGCATTATTGTGGATAAAGTAACAGTTTTATTTTTTTCTCTCATTATGCATCCTAATCTGCTGTGTGAAAGTCCACTGTTTTGTTCTAGTCTATATTGTGTCATATTATATTTTAATAGTAGTTCACTAATCCTTAGTGCTACAGCTTTATTTACTGTCATGTTTAAACTCCTTTTTTCATATATAGTTTATCCAATTGAGTAAATAAAATTACACAAGTATACTTTCATAAGTTTACTTGTTTATCAAATGTTGATATAATATAGGCAAGTATACTAACATATAATATGGGGATAAATGGGATTAGTTAAATTAAATTGCTCTAATTGTGGTGCAGTATTAGAGTTTGACGAGAAACAAAAAATTGGATATTGTTCTCATTGTGGTACTAAACATGTTTTGGAAGATGTAAACAATACTACAATAAATAATATTAAGAATGAATTTAAAATAGAAAATGCCAACATACAAACTGGTGTAGATGAAAATAATTTATTAGAAAGGGCTATTCAATTTAAAGTTAATGGAGAT